>JAIOPP010000160.1 GCA_021413845.1 Planctomycetia bacterium
AGAGCCGCGTCATCGACTTCTTCACTTCCGTTTGACGAGCCACGATCTCCGCGCCGGCTGTATCGGTCGGGGCTGCCTTCGTCCACGCTTCGTAAACGGCTGCCGGATCACCGGCGCGCAGCGCGGTGAGGAGCGATTGTTGTTCTTCCGGCTTCCAGCCTGTCGTTTTGGTCAAGATGCTGAGCTCGTCCGGCATGAGCGTCTTCAGCTTAGTGCTCATTTCCGTTACCGACTCGACGACCTTCTTATCGATCGACGCGACTGCGGTTTCTTTTTCCACGGTCGACAGCGGCAACGGCGTCATGATCTTATTCACGATCGCGACCGCCTTGCCCGGCTCGATGCTGTTGCTGCGCAGCGCTTGATTGCCGAGCGAAGGCTCGGGCCCGACGCGCGGTGGTGCAGCGATCTGCGCCAAGGAGACTTGTACGAACGACGCGGCTGCTAACGAGGTCAACAGCATGGAGACCTTATTTCGAAACATCACGGCACCTCTAATCGAAGACTGGTTGTTGGCCACAATACGCTCAACTTGATCGTTCCACGCCTAGAGCCGTTTCGCCTACACGACGGCTGTTATGCAAGAAGCATCCGAAGAGACCATGCTTGCAAACGATGTGCCCCTACCTATGTCCGAGAAGGGGCTACGAAAGAAGACTCTCTCGACGAGCGCTTCGCTTGACAATGCAAGTACGTGATGGCGAAAGAGGGAGCTTCGCCTTACGAAGCTGCGATCAGCTTCGCGCGAAACCGAGCGACGGCGGCATGGGGATCGGCAGCTTTGAGCACGGCACCGCTCAGTGCGACTTTGCGAATGCCGGTGTTAATTACTTCGTCGATGTTCTCAACTGTGATGCCGCCGATCGCGAAGGCGGGGAGCGTGATCTCGGCCGAGGCTTGGCGAAGGAACTCCAAGCCGGGGAAGTTATCGAATTGTTTCGTCTTCGAAGGAAACGTCGGGCCGAGGCCGAGGTAGTCGGCGCCGTCGGCGACCGCTTGACGTGCTTGTTCGATCGAATGAGTCGAGACGCCGATCAGCGTTTGCGGGCCGAGAATTCGTCGGGCGGCGTCGACCGTGAGCTCCTCTTGCCCGAGATGCACGCCATCGGCTTCCGAGAGCAGGGCGAGGTCCGGCCGATCGTTCATGATGAAGAGCGTTCGCCGGTCCGGGTGGCCGAAATCGCGGGTCGCTGCGCGCAAGGCTCGGGCTCGGGTCAGCAGCGTTCGGTCGTCGAGTTGCTTGTCGCGCAGTTGCAAAACATCGACACCTGCTTCGATCAGCGAGCGGGCGATCGCGACGAACGAGGCTTCGCTCTCGCGCCCGTCGAGCAATACATAGAGCGCGGCCGAGGCGAGTCGGGCGCGTCGCGAACAGTCGTCGCTTTCGATCGAGTAAGGTCGCGCAGCGCGGGCAGCGGTCGGCGTTTGAGCATCGAGCTGCCGCTGCAAGGTGTAGGCGCGGTAGCGGAGTTGCTCGCAGCGCGATGCCATAACGGGATCGAGCACCTTGCCGAATTCTTCGAGGCTCCGGAGCGATTCTTGCAGACGGCGGACGTTCGCCGCCGCAACATCGGCCAAATCGAGCCGGATCATCTCCGTCGGCGTCGAGAGTTCGGTTCCGACGTCGTGAATGGTATCGCGCGCGGCAAGTCGGGCCTTCATCGTCAGCGGCGCGAGCGCGGACGCTAGGTCGTGCCGCATTTGCTTGCAGAGCGCGGTGAGCGCACGATCGTCGAGCGCGAAGCGAACATAGTCTTCGACTACGCGCACTGCTTCTCCGGCCCGATTACCGGCGGCGTCGAGAATGCGGAGTAAGCGAACCTCGGCCGAACCGACGAGCAGGCTGTTCGCCTTCGGAGCAACCGCGAGTTCCGTTGAGCGATCATCGGCCAGCGGCAGCGAAGGCTCGTCGATCATATCTGCCAGCGGGATCGGCGAGTGGTCGATTCCGTAGCGGTCACAGATCTCGGCCTCCATCGCATCGGGATTCACCCCTCGGTCGCGGAGCCACAGGCCGACGTCGCCGTCGTCGGTCGCGAGCCCTAGCAGGAGGTGTTCGGTGGCAAGTTGACAGGTGCGCGGGTTTTCGTCGAGGCGGAGGATCGCGCCGTGGAAGGCGTTCTCAAGCTCCAGTGATAGCGGTCGCACGGCTCCGGCAATTCCGGGCTTCGCCGAATCGCGCACTTCCGCCTCGGGCCAACGTCGGTGAATCGTCTCTTCGTCGATCGCCGCGGCTTCCAAGACCTTGGCGGCGCGACACTCCGGCTCGCTCAGCAGGCCGAGTAAGACGTAGAACGGGCTCAGCTCGTTCCGGTCGCGCGGAAGACGACCGGCGGCGGCATGCAGGGCTCGCTCAGCGGCCGGAGTATATTGATAGGTCATAAACCGAGTGTGCCACAGGGCGGTGGGAAGGGCAACTCGGCAGCCGGCTCGAATTCGGTTTCGAGCGGCGTTCGGCGGTCGTGCCTAACCCTTTACCAGGCTTTTATTTGCCTTGATGGAAATAAAAGACGGGGGTAGAATCCCGGCGCTATCGTACCGTCACAAGCGGAAGAAGGAACGATCCGATGGGTGGGCAAAAGGATGGCCCAAAGCTCCGAGCGCCAAGCGTGGGGTATGGTTGGGTGTGGCCCGGCTTAGCCCCGCTATGGACCGGCGGGGAGTGGAGCGGATTCGGTTGGGCGGCCGGTTTCGGACTGGCCCTCAATGGAGTCGTCGCGGCGACATACGTTTACGACGATTGGATCGGTTCGACCTGGACTTGGTCTGCTTGGGCGAGCGTAGGCCTGTTTTGGATCGTGGGGGCGTTCGCGAATCGCCGCTGGTTGAAACGGTATGCCCGACGAGCTTCCGGCACGACCACGGCGACCGACTTGTATCCCGAGGCGTTCCACGAATACTTACAGGGAAATTGGTTCGCGGCCGAAACTAAGTGTCGAAACCTGATCAGGGCCAACCGCGACGACGCGGAGGCGCGACTGTTGTTAGCCACGCTGCTGCGGCATGTCGACCGACACGCGGAAGCACGCAAAGAACTGGATCTGCTGTCGAAACTGGATTCGGCCGCCAAATGGCGGATGGAAATAGGCCAAGAGCGTAAGCTACTGAACGAGCGGATCGAGGGAACACTAGACGCAACGACGTCGGACACGAACAATTTGGACGCCGCGAAGGAAGACGCCGAGGCCGGGTCGACGCCCGCAACCTATCGCGCGACCCGACTTGCGGCTTGATGCGTATAGAATGTCTGGATGAGAGGGCGAGCCTGCGAGAAAGAAATGGAAGCGGCTTGCACGAGAGACGGATGAAATTGTGAGACGAATGGATGTGAGACACGGATGGAAGCGAACGCAGTGCGAACGGGAATTGAGTGAGGCGTCTAAGGTTAGACCCAGGGAGTTGGAATAATGTACGAACGTTTTACCGATCGCGCGCGGAAAGTGATGCAACTGGCGAACCAGGAAGCGCAGCGATTCAACCACGAATACATCGGCACCGAGCATGTCTTGCTCGGGCTCATTAAAGAGGGGAGCGGCGTCGCGGCGAACGTGTTGAAGAACCTCGACGTCGACTTGCGGAAGATCCGCCTCGAAGTCGAGAAGCTTGTGCAAAGCGGTCCCGACATGGTGACCATGGGCAAGCTGCCGCAAACGCCTCGCGCGAAGAAAGTCATCGAATACTCGATGGAAGAGGCCCGCAACCTCGGGCACAACTACGTCGGCACCGAGCATATCTTGCTGGGCTTGTTGCGCGAACAAGAAGGGGTCGCGGCCCAGGTGTTGATGAACCTCGGGCTGAAGCTCGAAGAAGTTCGCGAGGAAGTTTTGAACTTGCTCGGCCACGGCATCGAAGGAAGTGAAGGGGGCGAACGCCAGCCTTCCGGCGGCGGTGCCGCAGGCACGAGCACTCCCGGCGAACCCGGCGCAACGGGCGGCAAGGGATCGAAGGCCTCGAAGACTCCGGCTCTCGATAGCTTCGGCCGCGACCTCACCGAACTGGCTCGGCAAACGAAACTCGATCCCGTCATCGGGCGCGAGAAGGAAATCGAGCGGGCGATTCAGATTCTCTGCCGCCGCACGAAGAACAATCCCGTGCTGTTGGGCGAGGCGGGGGTCGGCAAGACGGCCATCGTCGAAGGCCTTGCGCAGCGCGTCGTCGACGGTGAAGTGCCCGAGATCATGACGGACAAGCGGATCGTCGTGCTCGACTTGGCGATGATGGTCGCCGGCACGAAATACCGCGGTCAGTTCGAAGAGCGGATCAAAGCGGTGATGAACGAAGTTCGTCGCGCGAAGAATACGATCCTGTTCATCGATGAATTGCATACGCTCGTCGGTGCCGGTGGTGCGGAAGGGGCGATCGACGCCTCGAACGTGCTCAAGCCGGCTCTGGCCCGCGGTGAGATTCAATGCATCGGCGCCACCACGCTCGACGAGTATCGCAAGTACATCGAGAAGGATGCCGCGCTTGAGCGCCGCTTCCAAAAGATCTTGGTCGAGCCGTCGAGCAAGACCGAGACCATCGAGATTCTCAAAGGCCTGCGCGATCGTTACGAATCGCACCATCGAGTGCAGATCACGGACGACGCGCTCGACGCCGCGGTCGATCTTTCGAGCCGCTACGTCACCGACCGTTGCTTGCCGGATAAGGCGATCGACGTGATCGACGAAGCCGGCGCACGCGTGCGACTCAAGGCGATGACCAAGCCGCCGGATTTGAAGGAAATCGACGAGCAAGTCGAACGGCTCAATAAAGAGAAGGAAGAAGCGGTCGCCAATCAAGACTTCGAGAAGGCGGCGGCGCTGCGCGATCAGGCCGACAAGCTCAAGAAGAAAAAGCAGACGATCCTGAAGGATTGGCGCAACACATCGCGCGAGTCCGACGGCGTCGTCGATAAGGAAGTCATCGCCGAGGTGATCTCGAAGATGACCGGCGTTCCGCTCACCCGGATGACGACCGAAGACTCGATCCGCCTCATGGAGATGGAAGCCGAGCTGCATAAGAAGGTGATCAGCCAAAGCGAAGCCGTGAAGGCGATCTCGAAGGCCGTGCGCCGGAGCCGGAGCGGTTTGAAGGATCCGAAGCGTCCGACCGGAAGCTTCATCTTCGCCGGCCCGACCGGTGTCGGAAAGACGCACTTGGCGAAAGCGTTGGCCGAATATCTTTTCGGCGATGCCGAGGCGCTGATCCAGATCGACATGTCCGAGTATATGGAGAAGCACAACGTCAGTCGGCTTATCGGCGCTCCGCCGGGATACGTCGGCTTCGAAGAAGGGGGCCAGCTCACGGAGAAGATCCGTCGCCGTCCTTATTCGGTCGTGCTGCTCGACGAAATCGAGAAGGCGCATCCCGACGTGTTCAACATGCTGTTGCAGGTGATGGAAGAAGGCCGATTGACCGACAGCTTCGGTCGCCAGGTCGACTTCCGCAACACCGTGCTCATCATGACGACCAACGCCGGTGCCGAAGCGATCAAGAACGAAAGCCAATTCGGCTTCGAGGCGACGGTCGAGAAGGATGCTTCCTACGACGGCATGAAGCGCCGCGTGATGGACATCATCGAGAAGTTCTTCCGTCCGGAGTTCATCAATCGTTGCGACGACATCATCGTCTTCCGCCATCTCACGGTGGAAGACTTGAAGAGCGTCGTCGATTTGGAACTCTCGAAGGTCCGCGAACGTCTGCTCGAGCGCGGGCTCAAGCTCATCCTCACGGACGAAGCGAAGAAGCTCGTCATCAAGAAGGGCTCGAACACGGACATGGGAGCTCGTCCGCTTCGTCGCGCGATCGAGAACTACGTCGAAGATCCTTTGTCGGAAGAACTGCTTAAGGGCGAGTTCAACGGCAAGGATACGGTCTTCGTCGACGTGAAGGTCGTGGCCGACAAGAAGCAGTTGATCTTCGAAGGGCAAGTCACCACGGGCACCGATGCTCCGGTCGCAACTGCGGCTGCCGGCGGAAGCGATGCCGGCGGCGAAAGTGCCGGCTCGACTCCGTAGCGGATTCAAGTAGTCATAATTTCGTAGCGTCTTTCGCTACAACGAATAGCTCGCCAGCCGTTCGAGAAACCAACTGTTTCTCGGACGGCTGGCGGCGTTTTACGGCTCGCGAAGATAGCTGCCGATTCGCGGCCTTTCATCCCGTCAAACTCGCACTCACGTACCGAGTCGGCCTAGTCGATAATATCGGCACTGTGTAAATGTACGGTGGGGCTGCGCGCGCATGCCCGTGCCGGCGTCGAAATCGCTTCCTAGTGACGCGCTCGGCGATCCATTTCCCCTGCTCTTTCACGATCGAAACGCCTCTTTCATGTCGTCCGTCTCCGGATCATCCACCGAAATTCCACAAGCCAACGGCACGCGCTCGTTTGCGCAATCGGCCGTGGACTGGATCTCCGATCTCGGCGATGTCTTCATCGGCTACGTCGCGGCCTTAGGCGACCTCACGCTCTTCATCTTCTCGACGATGCGCTGGACCTTCACGCGCCTGCCGAAGCGCGAAACCCTGATGCCGAACTTCTACCAGATCGGCGTCCTGAGTCTTCCCGTCATCGCGCTGACGGGTACGTTCATCGGCATGGTCTTGGCCGTGCAAAGCTATGCGCAGTTCCGTGCGCTCCATATAGAAACGCGCCTCGGCGGCGTCATCAACCTCTCGCTGGTGCGCGAGCTCGGGCCGGTGCTGGCGGCGACGATGCTCGCCGGGCGCGTCGGCGGAGCGATGGCTGCCGAACTCGGCACGATGCGCGTCACCGAGCAGATCGACGCGCTCTCGAGCATGGGCGCCAACCCGATCCACTATCTTGTGGTCCCGCGTTTTCTCGGCTGCTTGATTCTCATCCCGACCCTCACGATCATGGCCGACTTCATGGGGGTCGTCGGCGGTTGGTTCTACAGCGTGCTGTTGTTGAAGATCGACTCACATCACTATTGGGCGAATTCGCAAGCGATGGTCGGCACGTTCGACGTCTTCAGCGGCATTCTCAAGAGTTTGTTCTTCGGTGCGGCGATCGCGCTCATCAGTTGCCATCGCGGGTTCCACTGCGCGCCCGGCGCGGAAGGGGTCGGCCGCGCGGCGACCGGCGCATTCGTGCATTCCTTCGTTATGATTCTCGCCATCGACCTCGGCCTCGGCATCGTGCTCGACGCGTTCTATCTGCTCCTCTGGCCCGAGGGAGTCGCTATTCTGTAGCGAGAGCTTCATGGTCGCAGCGGCGGAAGAACATTTCGAACACAATCACGACCACGATCCCAAACCGGAATCGGATCGCCCGCTCGTCGAGATCGAGGGGATGAGCGTCCGCTTCGGCAAGAACTGGGTGCTGCGTGACATCAACCTCGTGATTCCGCGCGGGCAGACGTTGGTGCTGCTCGGCGAAAGCGGCTGCGGCAAGACCGTATTGATGAAGACGATCATCGGCCTCGTGAAGCCCGTTGCTGGCCGCGTCTTGTACGACGGTCGCAACCTCGAAGATCTCAACGAGCGCGACATCACGAACCTGCGCACGCGGTTCGGTTTCGTGTTCCAGCAAGCCGCGTTGTTCGACAGCATGACGATCGAGCAGAACGTCGCTTTCCCGCTGCGGCAGCATACGAATAAAGGTCGCGAAGAGCGTCGGCGAATCGTCATGCAGCGGCTCGCCGAAGTCGGGCTGCCGGATAATGTCTGCTTTAAGAAACCGGCCGAACTCTCGGGCGGCATGCGCAAGCGCGTCGGGCTGGCGCGGGCGTTGGCCTTGAATCCCGAGATCATGCTCTACGACGAACCGACGACCGGGCTCGACCCGATCATGAGCGACGTCATCAACGAATTGATCCTTCGCGTTCGACGGCAATATCCGGTGACGAGCATCGTCGTGACGCACGACATGCACTCGGCTCGCAAGGTGGCCGATCGGGTCGTGATGCTCTATCCGCAGCTCCGTTTGAAGAATGGAGAGCCGCAAATGATCTACGATGGCCCGCCCGAGGGAATGGAAAAGTCGCCCGATCGGCGCGTCGTGCAATTCGTACGCGGCGAAGCGGGCGAACGGCTTATGGAAATGCGCGACCGCGGAGTGTTGACCGATTAGCTTTCCTCTGTGACAGCCTCGGATTCGTCTGCGATATAACTAGACCAAGTTTCACAACGCCCCACTTAACCTTTCACGTTTAGCGATCGATGGACGAACGAACCGTACAATTCCGCGTCGGTGTGATGGTGCTCGCCACACTCATCATTCTCGCGATATTGTTGCTGTTGTTCGGCGATCTGCCGTCGCTCGTGAAGGGGACGTACACCGTTCGCTTCGCCTTTCCGCAAGCGCCGGGCGTTTCCGTCGACACGCCGGTGCGCGTCAACGGCATCCTCATCGGTCGGGTTCGTGAAGTCGAGCTCGACGACAAAGTCGGCGTGATGGTGACGGCTAAGATCGAAGAAAAGTACCATCTCTACAAAACGCAGATGGGACGCATCGGCGGCTCGCTCTTAGGCGATGCGGTAATCGAGATCATCGCCGATCCGGAACCGAAGCCGCGCGAGGAAGTCAAAGACGGCGATACCCTCTCGGGCGTCGTCGCGAAGGATCCGTTTCAGGCGTTGACGAACCTCGAATCGACCGTCTCCGTTGCCGTCGCTTCGATCGCCAAAACCAGCGACGAGATCGGCATTCTGGCGCTGCGCGCCAATCGCTTCTTCGACGCCAACGAAGGTCAGATCACGCGAATCGTCGCCGAGACGCAGTCGACGATCGTGCAGCTTCGCTCGGCCATCGCCAACGCCGACGCCTTCATCAATGATCCCGTCATGCGCGAGAACCTGACGAAGACGATCAACGACATGCCGCGCGTGCTCAATACGCTCACCGATACGATCGGAAGCTTGAAGAACACGATGATGCTCGCGGATCGGAACTTGAATAACTTGGAGGGGATCACGAAGCCGCTCGGCGAGCGCGGGCCGAAGCTGATCGAGAACGTCGATCGCGCGGCGATCCAACTAGAGACGGTGCTCACCGAGCTCGCCGGCTTCACGCGACAGCTCACGAATTCGCAGGGCTCGTTGTCGCGCTTCGTCAACGACGCCGCGTTGTACGACAACGTTTCGACGACGATTCAGAACGTCAACGATCTGTCGCGCGATTTGAAGCCGATTCTGAACGACCTCCGCGTCTTCAGCGACAAGGCCGCACGCCATCCCGAACAATTCGGCGTCCGCGGCCTCATCCAACAAAACTCGGGCATCAAGTAGCGGGCAGTGGTCAGTGGCCAGTGATCGGTGGTCAGTCGATACAGTAATGCCGCAACGGCCGTCCCCTCGCTTGCGGTTTCGCGAACCACTCAACAACCCCAAGCACACGACGATTGTTTGCTCCTCCAGGTGCATCCAGTTATACTTGTGGCGTCGCTCCTTCCTGCTCGACTTCCGGCCTTCCCTCATGCCTCGGCTTTCCTTCCACGACCGATCGCGGCGAGAGTTCTTGCGACTCGGCGGCCTCGGCCTGCCGCTCGTCGGCGGGCTCGCACAGTTCGCTGCTCGAAGTGCGGCAGGCGAAGAAAAGTCGTCGATCATCCATTCGCCGGGGTTCGGCCGCGCGAAGTCGGTGTTGCTCGTCTACTGTTGCGGCGGACAGAGCCAGATCGACACCTGGGACCCCAAGCCCGAGGCTCCGGCCGAAGTGCGCGGCGAGTTTCGTTCGATCGCGACGGCGACGCCGGGCACATACGTCGGCGAGCTCATGCCCGAGATCGCGAAGCTCACCGATCGGTTTACCATCGTCCGCTCGATGTCGCATCTCGATCTCGATCACGGCTCGGCGACTTACCTGAGCCTCACCGGAAAATACTTTCGCACGATCTCAAGCAACCCGGATCCGGCTCCGACCGACGAACCGACGCTCGGCGCGGTCTTGCGCAAGGTGCGCCCGAGCACGAAATTCCCTTACGATGCCGTGCATCTCAACGCTCCGCTCCTCTCGCCGCAAGACCCTGGTGCCGGGCAAGGTGCCGGCTTTCTCGGCGCGAAATGCGAGCCGATGGTGCTCGGCAACGTCACCGAGCCCGGCGCGGTGCTGCCCGACTTGCAATCGCAGCCTGAGTTGCCGTCGGTTCGGTTGCACGAACGGCAATCGTTAAAGCGGGCTCTCGACGCCTATGCTCGCGACTTGGGATCCGACCCGCGCGTGCGCGACTCGAACACCCTCTATTCGCAAGCACTCGAATTGCTCGACGCGCCGCAAAGCCGCACCGCATTCGATCTCGACCAAGAGCCGGCGGCGCTCCGCGATCGCTACGGCCGCAACCAGTCGGGCCAAGCCCTGCTGATGGCGCGGCGGTTGGTCGAAGCCGGCCTGCCGCTCGTCACCGTGTTTTGGAGCCCGAGCAATCGCGGCCAAGATAAGCAGCCCGACATTACCGACGCGTATGGTTGGGATACGCACAACGATATCTTCGACGCGCTCCGGCAACACTTGATGCCGCGCTTCGATCAAGGCTTCTCCGCCTTGATGAGCGATCTCTCCGAGCGCGGCTTGCTCGACACGACGCTCGTCGTCTGTCTGGGCGAATTCGGCCGCGCGCCGGTGATCGCGCTCGAGCGCAAGTTCAAGGGGAGCTCGCCCGGCAGAAAGCATTGGGCCAACGTCTACTCGGTCGTGTTCGCGGGCGCGGGGGTGAGCGAAGGGAAGGTGCTCGGCAAGTCCGACCGGATCGGCGGACGGCCCGACTCCGAACGGTATGGCCCTTGGGATACCGTCGCGACGATCTATTCGGCGCTGGGAATTGATCCGGCCGGCCATTACACTGACCCGCTCGGCAGACCGATCCCACTGTCCGTCGGTCGACCGATCGCCGGGTTGTATTGAAGCCCGCCGGCGACTCCTGCCTCGAAGCCGTGCCCGACGAAAGGAAGCTTGCGCCGTGATTTTCGATCGCTTGGAAAACGCCGAACTCTATACTCCGCTGCATCCCGGTTTCGCACCCGCGTTCGCCTATCTCCGCACGGCCGATTTCACGGGCCTGGAGCAAGGGCGCCACGAAGTCGACGGCGAGCGGTTGTTCGTCATGCTCGGGCGCGAGCCGGGCCAAGGTCGCGAGCGGCGGAAGCTCGAGTTCCACGAGCGCTACATCGACATCCAATGCGTGCTTTCGGGCAGCGATGAGATCGGCTGGCGCTCTTCGGAGAATTGCCGCGAACTCGATCAGCCGTACGACCCCAAGCGTGAAGTCGGCTTCTACAAGGAGCGGCCCGAAACCTACTTCACGGTCGGCGAGCGCGAGTTCGCGATCTTCTATCCCACCGATCCGCACGCGCCCCTCTCCGGCAGCGGGCCGATGCTCAAGGCCGTGATGAAAGTGTTGATCGATTGGAAGTAGCTCGCTCGAATGGAACTCGCTGCCTACTCCCCTCCCGCCTGTGAAAGCACCTCATGAGTCAGACGATCGACACCGCAATGCGCCCCTCGCGAATTCGCTTCGGAGTTCTCAGCGCGACTACGGCGGCGTCGGTCATTCTCTACGTGCATCGCGCGTTCGTAGCCGAGATCTTGAAGTTTCCACAGGTTCGCGCCGATCTCCACCTCACCGATGCGGACGTGACGTGGATTCTCTCGGCGTTCTTTTGGTCGTATGCCTTGCTCCAGGTGCCGTGCGGTTGGCTCGCCGATCGTTTCGGGCGGCGCATAGCGCTGGCGATCGAGATCGTCTTGTGGTCGCTGGTGACCGCCATGAGCGGCTTCGCGACCACGGCCGTCATGTTGTTCTCGCTGCGGTTCATACTCGGAATCGCGCAGGCCGGAGCTTATCCCGCCGCAGGCGGACTGATCGGACGTTGGTTCCCGCTCTCGCATCGAGCCGCCGCGGTCTCGCTCGTTACCTCGGGCGGAAGAGTCGGCGGCATCATCACTCCGCTGTTGACGTCGTATCTGATCGCACAGGCCGGCATGCCGTGGCGGCAGGTGATGGTGCTCTACGGCGCGATCGGGATCGCGATCGGCCTCTGGTATTGGCTCGCGGCCCGCAACGAGCCGGAAGATCATCCGCGCTGCAATCTCGCTGAGCAAGAGCTGATCTCGTTCGGGCGGGTAGCGATCGACCCGAACGCCGTAAAGAAGCCGGTTCGTGCGCCGATCTATGAGTTGCTCGCGAGTCGTTCGATCTGGTGCATGGCGATCTCGCAGTTCGGCACGAACCTCGGCTGGGCTTTCATCATCACCGTCATGCCGACTTATCTGAAGGAAGCCAAAGGGGCCGGAGATCTTGCCGGCGGCTGGATGGGAAGCATGATCTGGGCGGCAGGCGCGCTGGGAATGATTCTCGGCGGACCTCTGACCGATCGGATGACGCGCCGCTTCGGCATGCGCTGGGGACGGATGGGAACGATGATCGTCACGCGCTTCATCTCGGCCGGAGGCTTTCTCATCGCCGATCAAATGGAGGGCCCTTGGGCCACGGCCGTGGCATTGGGGGCTGTGATGTTCTTCTGCGATCTCGGGATTCCCGCCGCTTGGGCTTTTGCGCAAGACGTCGGCGGGCGAAGCGTCGGCGCGGTGCTCGGTTGGAGTAATATGGTCGGCAATCTCGGCGCCGCGGCGACCCCTTACATCTATGACTGGTTCAACTACATGTTCGAGTCGCCGAAGTCGATGGAAGGAACTTTGTATGCAGGCATGGTCGGATTTCTCGTGGCCGGGGTTTCAGCATTAGGGATCGATGCCTCGAAGCCGCTCGTGCCGGAAGAGAGCGATGTTCCGAAAGAACTCCCGAAAGACGACGCTTAACGTTCGCACGACCGTCGCATGGCGGAGCGATCGTCCGTGAACGAACCCAGCGAACGGAAACTCGACCCGGCCGTGGTTGCCGCGCTCTTCGTGGAGCATGCGGAAGAGTTGCGGCGTTTTTTGGTCGGCATCTTGCGCGATCCCAACACGGCCGCCGATGCGCTGCAAGCGACCTTCTCCAAGGCGCTCGAGCGCGGACACATGGCGCGCGAGGAGACGCAAAAAGGTTGGCTCTTCCGGGTGGCGTACAACGAGGCGATCGTCATCAAGCGGCGTCAAGCGGTGGAAGCGCGCGCCGTGAACACGCTCGGCGCCGGCGGCGAACGGGTGTCGCCGTTGCCCGAGGCTTCGTTATCGCTCCAAGAAGAAGTGCGGCGCGTGCAAGCGGCACTGGAGACCTTGCCCGCGGAACAACGGCAGGTCGTGCGGCTGCGGATCTACGAGGAGAAGAAATTCGCCGAGATCGCCGCAGAGTTGAACGTGCCGCTCGGGACCGTGTTGACCCGAATGCAAGCGGCGCTGAAGAAGTTGCGGAAAGCGCTGGAGGGCTAACGCTTACGTTGTCGTGCAACGAGCCGCACGCTATTTCTTCTTGGCGGGCACGACGACGAGCAGCGCTTCTTCCACTGAAGCATTCGCAACGGCCGCGATCTTCGCCACGGCGGTGCGACGAAGCGGCGGCTCGGGTTTGCTTGGCTCCGATTTAATGGGCTCGGGCTTCTTCGCGTCGGGCTTAAGCGGCGCAGGCTTCTCCGTGCCGACTACTTTAACGAAGCCCTCGAACGTTTTCGTCGGGGTGAGTTTCAGCGTGACCTTCTTCGCTGATTCCCCTTTCGCCGTCGAGACGGCTGCGACGTCGCCGAACTCGGCGGGCACGCCTTCGAGTCGGATCTCGATGTCCGAAGTCATTTCGCCCGACCGTTCGACGACGATCGGTATTTCGAGCGGCGTGCCGACTTGGGCAAACAGTTCGGCGGCGGCCAGCGAGAGGCTGAAATCCGGTTTCACCGTCCGCACGTCGAGCAGGTAGACGAACCGTTCGCCGCCGGCGCCGAACAAGTCTTCGACGATCAACCGAATCTCGCCATCGGCCGGAACATAGTAGAGCGCATCGACGTCGGATTCTCCGCGCTTGTTGTCGTCGGAGCGCAGGAGTTGCGTCCCGTCGGTGGATTCGATGCGCAACAAAGGATCGACGGGAAAGCCCAACGCCTGACTCATGACTCGAATGTGCAGGCTTTGCCCCTTCACGACCTTCAGCGCATAGACATCGCGATCGTTCGGTCGATCGATGCGCCCGGCGACGACGATCGGGGCCGTGATCGACTGCGGGCTGGTCGTGCCGGAAGAATCTTGCTCGACGCCGAGCGGCACGTCGACCGCTAGAAGTTCCGCGCGGCCGGGCTCCGGAAGCGGAGGAGCAACGATGGTCGAATCGGTAACCTTGATCGGGGGAACGGTGAAAGTTATCTCGCCGCCGAGATTCCAGCCATGCAGTTTGACGTCGCTTGCCGCGCCGATGCGCACGACAGGCGGAAACGCGAAGTCGACGTAAGGACCTGTCGTCAGCGTGAGCCGATAGACGGCCGCAGGGTCGCCTGCGTAGCGAATCGAAGAATTCGGCACGCTCACGAAAGCGAAGAGGCGCACGAAGTAATCGGCGTCTTGCGGAGCCGTGAAGACGATGCGCGGGTCGAGGCCGAACTCGTCGTGGTTTTGCGCGAGGACGAAGCCCGAGGCTGATACGATTTGCAGCACCGCATCGATCGGCGCACCGAGCGTTCGATTCGCTTCGAGCGCCGCGACCAGCGTCATTCCTTTCTTCAGCGGCAGGCGGAACGTATCGACGTCGCCGGCTTTTTCCCCTTTGACGAGGACGCCGTTGACGACCTTCGAGCCGGCATCGAGCTTGACCGCTTGCGTGAGTTCGTCGTTCGGCTCCGACTCGGAGACCTCGGCCCGCGTGCCGATCACGAAGGGACGCGCAGCGGTTACCCCTTCCTCGTTGATGAATCGAACCCAGCGCGTGCCGGGCGTTGCCGTGGCCTCGACGACGACGGAATATTTTCCTTCCGTCTTCGTCGGCTCGAAGCGAACGCCGGTGCCGGTCACATCGGCCCGCACCGGCCAGGGTTGGAGCGTGCCGGTGGCGGTGAGCTCGATCGTGCGGCCTTGTTGCGCTCCGGCGGGAAAGATGGCTTTCACGTCCGGCGCCGCGGCGTGCAGGCGTGCGACAGCGAGGTTATGGCAACAAACCGCGAAAAGCATCGCGAGAAACGCCGGATTCGTCGCACGGAACATCAAACGAACAGTTCCTTGATCGGCGTCGGATCGCTGACGAGATGCGTCGGGCGGCCTTGCGGCGTGTAATAGATCTTGTCGGGATCGATCCCGAGCTTGCGATACAAGGTCGACGCGAAATTCTCGGGAGACAAGACACGCTCGACCGCGGCATAGCCGTTGCGATCGGTCGCGCCGACGACGGTGCCGGCCGGCGTGCCGCAACCGGCGAACATCACGCTCATGGCGTTGGCCCAATGGTCGCGGCCCGCTGCTTTCTGGCCGCTGATGTTCGAGATCTTCGGAGTCCGCCCGAATTCGCCGAGCATGACGACGAGCGTCGTATCGAGGAGTCCGCGTCGGTCGAGATCGCTGATGAGCGCGGCGACGGAGCTTTCGAAGCGAGGCACGTCTTTGCGGAACGAGTCGAAGATGCCGACGTGATGATCCCAGCCGCCGTTGTAGAGCGTGACCCAGGGAACTCCGGCCTCGACGAGCCGACGGGCAAGCAAGCAGCGTTGGCCGAAGGGAGTGCGACCGTAACCGTCGCGAACTTTTTCCGCCTCGCCTTGAATGTTGAACGCGCGCTGCGCTTCGAGCGAGGCGATGAGGTCGTAGCCTTGTTGGTAGTTCGTGTCGACGGCGGCGACGGGATCGCCTGCGGCTTGCTCAGCGAAACGCGGCAGCTTGTCGACGAGGGCGCGCAAATCGCGCCGGCCGAGAAAGCGGTCGTCGGTCAATCCGGCCGGCAAGGCGACGTCGCGCACGCGAAAGCTCTCGCCGTTCGGATCGTCGGCGACGACGAACGGCGCATACTTGGCGCCGAGAAAGTTGGGGCCGCCGGAGCGCGAGACGGAGGGAATCGAGAAGTAAGCGGGGAGCCCGCGCGGAGCGGTCCGCTCGTAGGCGGTCGCCGCGCCGAAGCTCGGATGAAAGCTGACGAACGCACCGCAACCGACCGGGATGCGCGGCGGTGCGCCGGTCATCATGTAGTGGTTGCCCGCGCCGTGGTTCCCTTGGTTGTGACAGATCGAGCGAACGATGCAGAGCTTATCGCTGATCTTGGCGAGCTCGCGCATGTTTTCCGAAAAGAAAATGCCGGGCGTGCGGGTCGCGATCGCACCGAACTCGCCGCGGATTTCGCTCGGGGCGTCGGGCTTCGGGTCGAACGTCTCGAAGTGCGAAGGGCCGCCGTCGAGCCAGATCATGATGCACGACGTCGGGCGACGGGCCGGCTTCGAGACGACGACCTGCGGCACGTTCGTCGCGGGGAGCGAAGTTTCGCCGGCTTGGCTCGACAACCGTAGCAGATCGACGAAACTTCCGCCTGCCAAAGACGCGATGCCGAGTTGCAGGCAGTCGCGGCGGCGGAATCCTTCGCAATTTCGGTGAGTCGTCATGCCTCGCCTCCGGCTTAGTTCTTAAAAGTAAATTCGGGCGTGTTCAGCAAGGCCCACAGCAAGTCTTCGGCGATCTCGCGATGCTTCGCGCGATCGGCCGGGAACAGCTTCGTCGCGGCCAAGCGCTCCTCGGCCGTGGGGAAACGAGAATAGGTCGACAGATACAACTCGTCGACGAGCTCCTCCGGCGACTTCGAGGCTTTCACCAACGCGGCGAGTCGGCCTTGGTCGTCGATCACTTTCTTGTGCAACGCGGGAGCGTTCATCAGGTGCAGCGATTGCACCATCGTCGAGTCCGAGGTGCGCTCGCAGGGTGGGTCTTGGTTCGGGTCGGGCCGGCCGAAGGAATCTAGAAACAAGTTCTCGACGCGATGGGTCCAGATCTCGACGGCCCGCGAGTTCGGCGGCATCGCGGAGAAGTTTTCGCGCATGCCCGTCACGTCGCATACAGCATCGAGCAGCGTCTCGGCGCGCAGCCGTTGACGATAATGGCGCGAGTAGTTTTTCTGGTCCCAGGCGTTGCGGGGATTGGGAAGCGACGAGAGTTCGTAGGCGTGCGAGTTGAGAATCACTCGGAGGAACTGCTTCTGGTCGAACTTCAGGCGGCGAAACTCGCGACCGAGCGCGGCGAGCAACTCCGGATTGGTCGGCGGATTCGTGGCCCGCAGGTCGTCGACGGGATCGACGATGCCGCGTCCCATGAGATCGGCCCAGATGCGATTCACGGCGACTTGTTCGAAGAATCGATTTTCCGGTGCGACGACCCAGCGAGCAAACGCCGCACGGGGATCTTCGTCGCCGACGATCGGCGCTGTGCCGGTCAAAGGTTTCGGCGTGACGTCGAGGCCCGTCAGCGGATGCGCGATCGAGCCCTTCAGTGCCGTGATGACGAACTCTTCGCCGCCGGAGATCGGCGGTGAAAGGCCGAGCCCCTTGTAGCCGACGCGGGTAAAGTAGGCGGCGGTGCCGTAGAAATCGTCTTGGCCCCAGACCTCGAACGGATGATGGTGGCAACGGGCGCAATCGAGCCGAACGCCGAGAAACAATTGGCAGGCGATCGTCGTTACTTCGGCCGGCTCGCGACGGTCGCGGAAGAGGACCGTGGCGCCGTTGCGAAACGTGCTGCCGCGGGCCGTGAGCAGTTCGTAGACGAAACGGTCGTACGGCTTGTTGACGCGGAACGCATCGCGAATCCAAGCATCGAACGCGAATGTTGCTTTGACGCCGACGCGATAGGGGTTCGGCCGGAGCAGATCGACCCATTTGTTGGCCCAATGATCGCCGTATTCAGGACGCTCAAGCAAAGCGTCGACGAGGCGGGCCCGTTTGTCCGTGGCTTTGTCGGCGAGGAACGTGCGGACTTCGGCCGAGGTCGGCAGCCGGCCGATGACGTCGAGCGAGGCGCGGCGCAGAAACGCGGCGTCGTCGCAACCGGCCGACGGGATAATGCCGAGAGTTTCGAGACGTTTCCAAACCAACTCGTCGATGAAGTTGCGACGCGGGAGCGCGGCATACGATTGCTTGTCGACCGCGCCGGCGAGCGGCACGGCGACGTTGAACACGGCGATATGGTTCATGTAGCGCGCCATGATCGCGGTCTCGCCCGGTAGCGCTCCGGCGACGACCGATCCGGCGGCGTCGATCGCGGCGACGGCGGCATCGTTCGATTGGTAGGCGGTACGGTCGGTAACGTCGCGCTGAGAGCCGTCGCTGTAGCGCGCCGTGACGCGCAGCTGCTCGCGCGCCTTGGCGGGCAAGATCCGTTCGCGCGGTGCGACGTCGATGCCGACGAGCGTCGGATCGGTCGGGCCCGAGCGCGGCAAGCCCTGCGCGATCCAGCGGCGGATCGTTTCGAAGTTCTTGCTGTCGGACGGGACGCGCACGCCGCCGCCGTGAGGGACTTGGCCGGCCGCTTTGCGAAGCAGCAGGCTTTGCTCCGGCGCACTCGGGTTCACGCGCCGACCGCGGGCATGCTTGACGATCGAGTTGTAATCGAACTCGGCGTCGAAGCCGAGCAACGAAAGCTGAAAGCCGTTTTGACCGCGAGCCTTGCCGTGGCAGGGGCCGGTCGTGCAACCGGTCGACGTGAGAATCGGCATGATGTCGAGTTCGAACGTCAGTGCCGGCGGCGAGGTGGACAACTCGGACGGGAGCACTGCCCGGGCCGTGGAAACACCGCTCAGCGAAGCGGCGGCAAGCACTAGCAAAAGCGATGCAACGGCTCTCACGGCCGGCGAAGCCGCGCGGAGCTTAAGATGGATCGAAAGTAGTCGATCGATCGAGTGCATCGAGGTCCGATCGAAGGCGGGGGAGGGCGGGCGGGAACGGCAAGGCGGGGAGTGCATTCATTGTATCGACACGCGAGGCGTCTGACCAACTCATTTGCCGCACGGAATGGGTAGGAATTCGGCTGCGGCGGGTAAGTAGCGGCGGAAAACAAAACGACCGGCTTATCCCCCAGGCGGGAATAAGCCGGTCGATGGAAATTGCCTAGGCGTCGGGGCCGTCGCTGTTACTTCGACGGGACGACGGACGGGGCCTGCAGAACGCGGCTGCGAGGGGCCGGAGCCGGCGTTGGAGCCTCTTCCGGAGCGATCGCAGGAGCAGTGATCGGCGGAGCGACGGCCGGGGCATCGGCCGGAACCGGAGCGTCGACGACCCATTTGCGGCAGGTTTCCGAAATCGTGCGCGGCACGACTTTGCAGACCGGCACTTGGATCGTCTTCTCGACCTGGTAAGGAACCATGACCGTGTACTTCTCGATCTTGTCTTCCGTCACGTCGCGGTAGCGCGTGACTTGGAACGTGCGCGTCTTCTGTTCCGGAACGCATTGCACGTAGGGAACGTCTTTCTCGATGCGGGTCGCAACGGTTTCGCAAACTTGAACCTGGCGAACGCGCGTTTCCGGCTTGCAGACCGTGACGGCGTATTCATAAGGCTTAGCGACGATTTGCTGCTTCATCACCGTTTGCGTCACTTGTTGCTGCACGATCTTGGGAACCCAGATGCGAACGCAACGGGTAACCATCGGCGGCGGGCAAGCGGCGCATCCGCCGCAAGGCTGAGCGCAGCCGCGATAGCCGTAGCCGTAACCACGGCCGTAGCCGGAGTAGGTCGGGCAAGGAACCTGGACCATGCGCGTTTCCCAGCAACCACGGTCGACGCAGATCGTCGCGGTTTGCGTGACGGGAACGCATTGCAATTGATGTTGCACCCCTTGGCGACGTTCGACGTGCGGCACCATCACAGTGTACGACTGATCGACCGTCTTCATGACAGGCTTGTAGACGACTTCGGAGACCCGCTTCATCTGGGTCTGCTGCACCATGACGGTGTAGGCTTCGGTGACGGTTTCTTGATACGGGACGCGACGGCAAACCTTGTAGGCGCGATCGCGGGCTTCCGGCCGGCATTCCGTGACGAGGATCTTGCGCGTTTCGGTGCTGAGTTCACGGACGTAGACGGTGCGTTGCACGACGACGTCTTCGTAGTGGCCGCAGACGGTCGCACAGGAAGCGAGTACGGCAGGAGCCGCACAAGCCGGAGGTGCGCACTGCGGTGCGTTGCGGCGGCGGAAAATTCCGGCCTCGGCCGAACTTGCCGCGGCACTGACGACCAGGGTCATTGCCAACCCTAGCCAACGGTAGTTACTCACGAGATGCTCCTTTATTTCGCTGTCGCCGCGAGGCGTGCCCACGGTAAACCGCATGGGCCATCGACGCGCTGGGCTTTTGAAAAACGACTCAGCTATCGCACGAATATAACCATTAAAACGGTTAAGGAAATGGGGAGGTTTGGAAAAACTGTAGCGATTGCGTCGATTTGATTGTCGACCGTCGTATGCTTCCAGAGGGGTAAGCAGCACGGTTAAACGCCGACTTGCCGCTTCCAGCCGCTCCGGAATGCCGCTAAAGAGCGGCTTTTCCCCTGCCTGCGAATGCCGCGCGGTTAAGAATCGCGGCGTAAGACGCTCTCGGCGAGCCGGTGCAGCACGTCCCGTTGTGGGCCCGGCGGAAGGGAGGTCAGGTCGTTTTGGGCCGCGGAGGCGTAGCGCTGGGCCGCGAGACGGGCATAGGCGAGGCCGTCGCTTTCTTGCAGCCAAGGCTCAAGCAATGCCCGACGATTCCCGGCCGCCGTGAGCAGCTGCTTTTCAAGAATTTCGCGGCGCTCGGGACTGAGTTTGCTTAACAGACGGATCAACGGCAGCGTCGGCTTGAGTTGTTCGAGGTCGGTGCCGAGCGATTTGCCGGTGAGCGCTTCGTCTCCTTCGAGGTCGAGCAAGTCGTCGACGATTTGAAACGCGATGCCGAGGTTGCGGCCGTAATGTGACAGGGCTTCCTCTTGCTCGGCCGTGGCGGCTGCGAAATGCGCCCCTAGGCGGCAGCAGCAGGCGCAAAGCTCGGCCGTCTTGGCGTCTATGATGCCGATGTATTCCGCTTCGGAAAGTTCGAGTCGGCCGCGGCTGTTGATCTGTCGCATCTCCCCTTCGCAGACGATGTTCGTCGAACGGCCGATCAAGCGGCAGGCGAACGCGTCGTCGGTCGTGGCGGCTAGATAGAAGGCGTGGCTGAAGAGGAAGTCGCCTAAGAGCACGCCCGACTTGTTCCCCCATTTCGCGTTCACGGTATCTAGGTGCCGGCGCAAGGCCGCTTCATCGAGGACGTCGTCGTGAATCAGGGTCGCCGTGTGGATCATCTCCATCACGACGGCCAGCGTGATGTGCGCAGGGGTAACCGATCCGCAAGCCATTCCGGCCAGCAAGAGCAGGGCGGGGCGCAAGCGTTTACCCCCTAAGCGGAAGCCGTGTTTAACGAGCTGATCGACGTAAGGGTCGGCGCTGCGCAGTTGTAGGCGTAGCAGTTCCTCGACCTTTTGCATGTCGCCGCGAATGGAATCGAAGAGCGAAGCGAACGCCCGTTGCGCGATGTCTTGCCGGCCGGCCACGCTCGTCATGATTTTTGCTTCCCGGTTCGTCCTGTTTCCGTTTCGATTTCCGCGCTCGGAGCGAGCGGCTGTTCCGTTCGTCGGAAGTGCCCGCTCCGTCCGCCGCTCTTCTCTTCGAGGCGAATCGCTTCCAGCGTCATCGCGCGATCGACGCTCTTGCACATGTCGTAGATCGTCAGCGCGGCGACGCTCACCGCCGTCAGCGCTTCCATTTCGACTCCGGTTCGGCCCGTGCAGCGCACCACGGCTTCGATCAAAACCGACTCGTCGTCGAACGAGAAATCGAGCGTGGCTCCGTCGAGTGGTAGCGAATGGCAAAGCGGAATGAGCTCGTCGGTTCGCTTCGCCGCCATGATCCCGGCCAGCCGCGCGATTTCGAGCACCTCTCCTTTGCGATGCCCGCGCGTGCGGATCAGCGCCAGCGTCGTCGGCTGCATCCGAACGCGTCCCGAGGCTCGGGCCGTTCGCGCGGTGATCGGCTTGTCGCCGACATCGACCATGCGGGCGGCACCGGAAGAATCGAAATGCGTAAGTTCGTCCATGGAGTGCTTTGCCGCGTGCGGCGCGCATCGAACCGGAAAGGAAGCCCTTCACGTCGTCGCTCAATGCCCTGCGCCGCGGCGTTGTTTGTGAATTATTTCACACGGAGGGGCTAACAAGCAACCCGTAATGAGGCCTGCCGGCAGGCCGGGCGGCTCAACATCATACCGTTGGGAGAGTTGCGGCTGGCTTTAATGAGGCAAGACCGGACAAACATCGAGCCAAGTGCGGTTATCGGCTCCCATCCAATAGATCGCCTCGTCGGGGCCCCACATACCGGGTTCATATTCCGTCATCGCCGGCTGCTCGTTGTCTTGCCACGACTGCAAGATCGGGTCGACGATGCCCCACGCGAGTTCCACTTCATCGGCGCGGGCGAACAAGCTCGGATCGCCGGTCATCACGTCGAGCAGCAGCCGTTCGTAGCCGTCCGGCATCGTGCCGGCGAATTGGCTATCGAAACGGAAGTCGAGCGTCGTGAGGCGCATGCTCATTCCGGCGTCGGGCACTTTCGTTTGGAAGTGAACTTGGATTCCTTCCGCCGGCTGAATGTGAATGATGAGCCGGTTGGCTTCGACCTTGCGGCGCTTGTTCTTTTCGGTTGCGAAGAGCATGTGGGGCGGATCGCGAAACTGAATCACGATCTGCGTCGTCCGGCAACTCATCGCTTTGCCGCTGCGTAAATAAAACGGCACCCCTTGCCAGCGCCAGTTGTCGATCTTGAGCTTCGCCACGGCGTAGGTCGGCGTTTGGCTCTCGGGTGCCACTCCTTTTTCTTGGAGATAGCCTTTGTACTGCGAGCGCAGGGTCTTCGTCGCGACTTCTTCCGGCGTCATCGGCCGGATCGACTGCAAGACCTTCACCTTCTCGTTGCGCACGAGATCGGCCTCGAAGCGCGACGGGGCTTCCATCGCCGTGATCGAGAGCAATTGCAAGAGATGGTTTTGAAACATATCGCGCATCACGCCCGACGTATCGTAGTAGCCGGCTCTACGGCCGACGACGACTTCCTCCGCCGCCGTGATCTGGACGTGGTCGATGTAGTTGCGGTTCCAAAGAGGCTCGAAAATGGAATTTGCAAACCGCAGGACGAGGATGTTTTGAACGGTCTCTTTGCCGAGATAGTGATCGATCCGGTAGACCTGGCGCTCGCGAAAGACCCGATGGATTTCTTCGTTCAGCGCGTTCGCCGATTTAAAATCGGTGCCGAACGGCTTCTCGATCACGACGCGGCGCGTCCCCTGCGATTCGTCGGCGAGGCCCGACTTGCCGAGCCGATCAATCGCTTCCAGATAAAATTGCGGTGCGGTGGCGAGATAGTAGATGCGCGAGACCGATTGGCTCCCCTCGATTTCTTCCAGGGTCTTCTTCAGGGCCGCCATGTCGGCGTCGCTGCCGAGATCGCCGGCGTGATAGAAGATCTTCGCGGCGAACTCCGTCCAAAGTTTTTCGTCGAAATCCTTGCCGCAGAATTGGTGCGTGGTCTCGCCGAGTTGCTTGCGCCAAGCCTCGTGCGAGAACGGGGTTCGAGACGAGCCGACGATGCGCGTCTCCTCCGGCAAACGCTTCTTGCGATGCAGTTGATAGAGCGATGGAATCAGCTTCCGGCTCGTGAGATCGCCGGACGCGCCGAAGATTACGATGGTCGTCGCCATAAGTGCCGCCGAGGTGAAAGTGGGAACGACTTCGGTTCTAGAATCGCATGCCGGTGAATCCGCCGTCGACGTAATACGCCGCGCCGGTAATGAAGCTGCCGGCCTTCGGCGCCAGCAACAGAATCGCGCAGCCGATCAATTCGTCGGGCTCGCCGAAGCGGGCCATCGGGGTCTGACGCATGATGTTGTCGACCCGAGTTGCATCGAGAATCTTGCGGTTTTGCTCGGCCGGAAAGAAGCCGGGGCACAGGGCGTTCACGCGAACGCCGAGCGGCGCAAACTCGCGAGCTACGTTTTGCGTGAGGTTCACGACCGCCGCTTTCGAAGCGGAGTATGCGAAGACGCGCGACAACGGCAGATGCGAAGTCACGCTGCCGATGTTCAGAATCGCGCCGCTGCGGGCCGACGTCATTTGCTTGCCGAAGATTTGGCAACCGAGATGCGTACCGGTGAGGTTGATATCGAGCACGCGCTGAAAGTCTTCATCTTTCACGTCGGCATAGCTGCAGCCGGCGTTTACTCCCGCACCGTTGATGAGAATGTCGACCTTGCCGAATTGTCGGAGTGTTTCGGCGAGAATCGCATCCCAACTAGCGCGCTCGGCGACGTTCAACGGATGGAACACGGCTTTCCCGCCGGCAGCGCGAATCGCTTCGACGCGCGCCTCGCCACGCTCTTTCCCCTGACCGGCAACGACCACGGTCGCTCCGGCTTTCGCGATCCCTTCGCACAGCGCCCCACCGAGCACTCCCGTTCCGCCGGTCACGACGGCGACTTGACCGGAGAGCGAGAACAAGTTTTCGAGGAAGGAAGGCATAGGAGAACTCAAAAGTCGGAAGGCAAAATGCAAAAGTGCGGAAGAGGAATCGATGCCGAAGAAATGCTCCGGCGTTTTGCCTTTTGCATTTCTACTTTTAACTTTCCTTCTACTCCGGCTTCTTACGCAATTCGATCCATTCCGTGTGGAATGTGCCGGGCTTGTCGATGCGCTCGTAGGTGTGTGCGCCGAAGTAGTCTCGTTGCGCTTGCAGTAGGTTCGCCGGCAAGCGTTCGCTGCGGTAGCCGTCGAAGTAGGTGAGCGCGTTCACGAAGGCCGGGATCGGAATGCCGAGCTGCACCGCGGTGACGATGACATGCCGCCAGGCGGGCTGAGCCTTTTCGACGGCGTCGCGGAAGTACGGCGCGAGCAACAGATTCTCAAGATTCTTATCGTTATCGAACGCTTGCTTAATATATTCCAAGAAGCGGGCCCGAATGATGCAGCCGCCGCGCCACAGGAGGGCGATGCTGCCGAAGTCGAGCGGCCAGTTGTTTTCCTTCGCCGCGGCTTGCATCTGCACGTAGCCTTGTGCGTAGCTGCAAATCTTCGACGCGTAGAGTGCTTGCCGAACCGACTCGATGAACTTCGTCTTGTCGCCGGTGTATTTTTCCGTCGGTCCCTTGAGAACCTTGCTGGCACGCACGCGCGCGTCTTTCAAAGCCGAGAGGCAGCGAGCAAACACGGCCTCGGTCACCAAAGTGCTCGGGACACCGAGATCGAGCGCGAGCTGGCTCATCCACTTCCCGGTTCCCTTCGCGCCGGCCTTGTCCATGATGAGGTCGACCATGTCCTTGCCGGTGTCGGGATCCTTCACGCTGAAGATGTCGCGCGTGATTTCGATCAGATAGCTGTCGAGCTCTCCCTTGTTCCACGAAGCGAACACGTCGTAGAGCTCGGCGTTCGTCAAGCCGAGGGTCGTCTTCATGAGCAAGTACGCTTCGCAGATCATCTGCATGTCGCCGTACTCGATGCCGTTGTGAATCATCTTCACATACTGGCCGGCTCCGCGCGGGCCGACCCAATCGCAGCACGGAATGTCGTTGTTCGGGCCGACTTTCGCGGCGATGGCTTGAAAGATCGGCTTCACAAGCGGCCACGCGGCAGGACTGCCGCCGGGCATCATGCTCGGGCCCTTCAAGGCTCCCTCTTCACCGCCGGACACACCGGTGCCGATGAACAGCAGGCCTTTGCTTTCGACATATTGCGTGCGGCGATCGGTGTTCGTGTAGAGCTCGTTGCCGCCGTCGATCAGCACGTCGCCCGGCTCGAGCAGCGGAATGAGATGATCGATGAGCTCGTCGACGGGCTTGCCGGACTTGACCATCATCATGATCTTGCGGGGCTTCGCGACGTTCTTCACGATCTCTTCGAGCGAATGACAGCCGACGAACTTATGGCCCTCGCCGTGGTTTTTCATGAACGTGTCGACGACGGTCGTCGTCCGGTTGAAAACCGCGACGCTATATCCGCGGCTCTCGATGTTGCGCGCCAAGTTTTCGCCCATCACAGCCAACCCGATAAGACCGAAGTCGCAAAGCGAATTTTGTTGAGGTGCTGCAGACATATTCGATAGACCTTATTGCGATTTTTCGGAGAGATGCGTGGGGAATAACGGAAGAAAACGGCTGACGCTATTTTGCCTGAGCAACACCGCCGGCAAGACGCTCGGCAAACCGATCGCGAGCGAGCGGTCGAGAGTTGCGGCCGAACGTGCCGGCATCGCGAGGATTGTACCGCTGGAGCGAAAGACGAGCAATCGGCCGAAACCGGCGCGATCGGGGCTCGATTCGAGTGCTTTCGAAGTCCGATGCAAGGCGTGGAGAACGGATCGAAAGTTTCCGACCTTCGCCGGCCTCTCGCTTAGGTTGGCGAGAGCCGGCGAAGGGATGGAATGTCGAACTCCAGGCGGAGAGTAGGCGGCGCGAAGCTCGGCCGCGGCCCGGAGTAACCGTGACGGCGAACTCGACTTAGGCGGCTTTTCGCTTCGTCGTGGATTTCGAGCCGTGGCTCAGTTGGCTGCTGATCGTCGCGGTGAGTCGTTCGGCGGAAAGCGTGAGCACGATGTCGTGCAAACGGCGATCGAGAGGTTCTCCCTTATCGGCTTGCTTGCCGAGCACTGCCGAGACGATCGTCACGGCTTTCGCGCGGATGTAACCACGCGCTTCGGCCGGGGGCATTCCGGCGGCGCGAGAAACGGTCGCTTCGCGAACGGTTTCCGTATGTCGAGCGACGATCCTGTCGACATGCTGCGCGACGAGTTTGGTTTTGCGAAGGCCTTGAATCCATCCCAAGATCGACATGGCGATACTCCTTTGCGATCGGTAACGCTCGAACGTCCGAAGTCGTCGCGTCCGTCTTCCGCCGGAACAAGACGCCGGCAACTCCCTGCGGTGGCTCGGAGCTATCCATGGCTCCGCCGACGCACACCGCGGATCGTCGAGTAGGAAAGAGATCGAACCATCGTGCCGGCATTCTTCATGAGTTCCGAAATCAGCCTATCGGGCAAAAATAGGTAGTTTGTTTCGACTGCGTCGCCGCTGCGCGTGGTAACGCGTGTGCCGTAGTTTCCGAATCTGCGGAACTCTCTGTATTTTCCGTTTGAGTTGAAAGCCCGGTCGTACCGATGAATCCGTTGGAAGGTTCTCTCCGGCCTGGGGAAGGGTTGCTATTACGCAGCCCCCGGAAGCACCATTCGCGTCGGTACAACTGACTAGGACTAGTTTCCATGAAAGTCGCACGCTTCCTGCTAGCGCCCGCATTGCTGATGGCCCTGGCCGGTGACACCTTCGGTCAAGCGCCCCAAGGCCCGGTCTCGATGGACCCGGGCCCGATGATTCAAGGACCGATGTCGCAGGTGCCGACGGGCGATGCCGGCCCGATGGGGCCGGACTGTTACCCGATGCCGATGGAGTGCGGCCCGATCTTCGATGATTGCAATCCGCAGAGCAGGCTACGCCACCGAACCGGTCGCGGCTACGTGCAAGTCGATGCGATGCTCCTGCATCGCAACGACGCCACGGCGCAGACGCTTGCGTTCGACAACACGACCTTCGGCACGGTCGTCAGCACGAAGGATCCGAATTTCGGCTTCGAAACGGTGCCGCGCGTCACGGCGGGCTATGTATTCAACAACGACATCGCCTTGGAAACCACCATTTTTTATAAAGATGACTTCGATGCGAAGTATACCGGGGTTGCAGCGACCCCCGGCGGCCTGAGCTCCAATTTCGGGCCCGTGTTCACTTTCCTCGGCATACCCTTTTCGAATTACATCGGCTCCGATGCCGTCTCGGTCAGCATGGCAACGGGGATCCATAGCTATGAGCTCAACCTTGTGGAGACCTCGAGAGTCTTCAATTTCATCGCCGGCTTTCGTTATATGGAAGTTCGCGACAATATGAGCGTCGTTGCCGTGAACACCGTCGGCAGCTTCCCAGGGACCAGCAGTAGTTACATCGGAACTTATAATAGTTTGCTGGGAACCCAGTTCGGCGTGAAGACCGGCTACAGTTGGGAATTGTTGACGATCGATACCTCGGCGAAGGCGGGCATGTATTACAACAATGCTGCGAGCACGACGATGATTCGTGATGTCAACAATACCATCACTCCGGTGCCCGGAGACCAGCATCGTACCGGCACGAACGAAGCCTTCATCGGCGACTTTAACGTCAACCTCACGCTGCGTCTCGCGCCGTCCGTCGCGGCTCGATTGGGCTACCAAGCGATGTTCATTACCGACATCGCTTTAGCCGCCGATCAAATCAGTTCTTCGAACCCGAACGCACCTCTTGCTCCGACGTACACCGGGCAATCGCAAAATGCTCACGGCGACTTGTTCCTCCACGGCCCGTCGGCTGGTTTGGATTTTCGCTGGTAACGCAACGTGAACCGACCGAGCGTTGCGGGCTCGGGACGTAAGGAGATGTTCGCAACAATTCGTTGGTCGAAGATCGGGCGCTGTCGCCAAGTGGCTAAGGCAGCGGATTGCAAATCCGCCACCGTGGGTTCAACTCCCACCAGCGCCTCTCGTTTTCACTCCCGCGGTTTGAAAAGCTTAGAAAAGTCGCGGTAGTTCAGCGATCGGAAAGCGCAATGAAGAAATCGGTACTCGTGCTATTTTCGCTCGTGCTCACGGCCGGTGTCGCTGCGCGCGGCGTCGTGATGGCCGACGAGTCGGCTCCGGCCGTAGAAGCGAATGGTGCGTCGAGTTCCCCTGCGCCGGCTGCTGCTGCCCCGTTGCCTTCTCTTGCCGCACCCGACTCGGCGCCGCTCTCGCTGCCTGTCGCTACGCAGCCCGTCGCTCCTCAGGCTTCTCCGATCCTCGAATCGTCGGTTCCGCCCCAAAATATGTTTCTCGCGCCGGGCTCGAGTACGGGCACATTCAGCTCCGCGGCCGACGCGAATGTGCAACTGAACCGGAACTCCGGCGTCGTCGAAATGCCTTCGACTTACGGTCCCGGCTCGAATACGAGCCCGAACGGAAGTAGTGCCGGCGCCGACCCGCGAGCGATGGGGCCGGCGAACGTGCCGCAGCCCGATTCCAATCGTGCCGGGCGAGTGCTCAACAACTCCCTGAACGGCGATTGGTTCAACTATTGCGGACCGGAAGGCAGAAGCTGCTGCAGCCAGATCTACGGCGCGGTCGACGTCTGGGCCCTCGATCGAAAAGACGCCACGTTTCACATCGTCGCAGTCAATGCGACGAACACCTCGATCGCGCTCTCGACCTCGGAGCCGAACTTCCGGTGGGATAAAGCGACTCCGAGAATTACGTTAGGGCGATTGTTTTGCGATTGGGCTATCGAAGGGAGCGTGATTTACAAAGACGATATCAGCGCTCACGTCGATGCCGTGAGCACGGTCGGCAATACAGCCGTGTTTTTCGGTGCGCAGCCGGCGACGTCGAACTACACCGCCGCCACGCACATGCGGCTCGACCTCTACGACGGCTTCCATAGCTACGAACTGAACGCGATCGACACGCGCAGTTTCTTCCAAATGATTTACGGTTTCCGGTATATCGAGTTTCGCGAACAGCTAGCCGTGCGCAGCACTGCGGCAACCGGTACGAGCGATGCAGCGCTCGGCACATACAACCGGATGTTCGGCGGCCAGGTCGGAGTCCGCATGGACTACGTCGGCGCGATGTACGACTTCCAATTCAATCTCAAA
This sequence comes from Planctomycetia bacterium, assembly GCA_021413845.1. NCBI lineage: Bacteria > Pseudomonadati > Planctomycetota > Planctomycetia > Planctomycetia bacterium. Next base: position 29,569 of record JAIOPP010000160.1, read on the forward strand.
GGGGGCATGTATCAAAACGATGCCAACTTCGGGACGAACATCACCGACATCAACAATACCACCGTGGTTCGCAGAACGCATCGCGACGGGCAGAACGAAGCGTATCTAGCCGAAATGAATCTGATGCTGACGTATCGCATGACGAACAGCATCAAGATGCGCCTCGGCTATCAGCTCATGTACATCTCGAACCTCGCTCTGGCCGCAGACCAGATCAGCCCAGTCCAGACAGCCGCCGGCAACCAGACCGGATTCGACATGAATTCCAAAGGGGAGCAATTCATGCGCGGCATCGTCGCCGGCTTCGAGTATCGCTGGTAGCTCGTCGCCTGACGCGGGAGCGGCGCGGCCGCTCAGCGCGAACCCGACTTTCGGGGGCCGAACTTCGGGTGTCGCGTCCTGACGGCGAGCAATTGACCGCTTAACTCCCCCTCGTTATCCTTTCCGTTTCGCTCGGCGGGCGATTTTCCTGCCGGCAAATTCTCGCATCTATCAAAAAGAGCGGCGCTGTCGCCAAGTGGCTAAGGCAGCGGATTGCAAATCCGCCACCGTGGGTTCGACTCCCACCAGCGCCTCTTTTTTTCTTACATCCGCGCCGACGCGGCGCGACTACCACACGAGCGGGATACCGCCCAGCTCCCGTCGTAACCGCGCTTCGCTAGGCTTTGCGCGCTTGGTTCTGCAGCAGATCCCGAATCTCCGCTAGCAGTTCTTGCTCTTTCGTCGGCGGAGCCGGAGGAGGAGGCGCATCGGCGCTCTTGCGCGTCATCGCGTTCATCGCCTTGATGACCATGAACAAGCAGAACGCCACGATCAAGAACGCAACTACGGCATTGATGAACTTGCCGTAGGGAATCGTCACCAGGACGTTGTTCGTAGTGGGATCGTACACTTTTGCGGCCAAGGTCGAAAAGTCGATCTTGCCGGTGATCGTGCCGACGACCGGTAGGAAGATGTCTTCGACCAGCGACGTGACGATCTTGCCGAACGCCGCTCCGATGACGACGCCGACCGCCATGTCGACGACGTTGCCGCGCATTACGAAGTCGCGAAACTCTTTTGCGAAGGTCATGCTGATAGCTCCTGAGATGAAACGTAAAGAGATGTGAGAATCGGGTTCGATCGTCGCCTTGCGGCGCACGTAGCGTCGAGCAACTCAGTACAGACGACCGGTTCGTCCCCGCCGAACGAGCGGTCTGCCATGTTAATTAGCGTATCAGATGCCGGCATCCGGCCCCAAGAGCCGCGGGCCTCGTTTCCGGCTCGCGTGCGCGTTCTCATGCGGAGACTTTAAAAATCCTCCGGCATAATCGTTAATTTCGATGCGGGCTCGGGCATTTCCCGACCGATAAAGACGACGAGGCCGCCTCGCGGTGCGCGCTTGCGCAAGCGCCGGCGATAGGTCGGTGCAGTAGCTCGAAGTCGAACACGGGAACATCCGCATGCTTCGCAGAGACGCTTTGAAATGGCTCGGCTGTGCGTTGCCCGCCGCTTACTTCGGGCAGATGCCGGTTCGCGCCGACGTCGCTCCCGGCAAGGCAGCGACTCCTACGAGCAGCGCTCTCCGGACGATCGAGATCGAGATCGATCGCGAGACCGAAGAAGCCGCCGTGGCGTCGAGCGTCGTCATCAGCCCCAACGGTCAGATCGTGGCCGCCGGCTGCGACGACCATCGTATTCGACTCTGGAACATCGCCGACGGCAGTACGATCGCGCAGCTCCGCTCGCATAACGATTGGGTGCGCGGCGTCGCGTTTCATCCTCAAGGCAAGAAGCTCGTTTCGGTCGGCGACGACTATGCCGTGTTGCTGTGGGATTTGGAAACTAACGCAGTCGTTCATCGTCATGACGTTGCGACGGGCGTGCTACATGCCGTCGCGTTTCGTCCCGATGGAAAAATCTTCGCCACGGCCGGCTTCGACGATCAGGTGCGCATCTTCGACGTCGCGACCGGAAAGATCACGCAACAGCTCACGGTGCCCGCCGCGGATGTGAAGGCGCTGGCGTTTTCACCGAATAATCAGCAACTCGCGGCGGCGGGTCGCAACGGGGTGATTCGCGTTTGGGATCTGACCGGCTTTAAGCAGCTGCGCGATATCCCGGCCCATCGGATGCGCGTCCGCAGCATCGCTTATTCGCCCGATAGCTCGCAAATGGCGTCGGTCGGCGACGATCGGAAGTTCTATCTCTGGAACGCCGACGGCACGCGCGCCGCAACGCTTCCGACCCCGGCCGGTCGACTGTTCTCGCTCACGTTTCTCGGGCCCGACTTTCTCGCTTCCGGTGGCAGCGACAACCTGATCCGCGTGCTCGACCTTCGTTCGCGACGGGAACTCGCGCAGCTCTCGGGCCATACCGGCAGCGTCGCGGGGCTCGACTATCACGCCGAGAGCAACCTGATCGCTTCGGCCGGTTTCGATACGACGGTTCGGATTTGGAAGCCGGCGCTGACGGAATCGTCGCCGGCGAAGATCACGCAACGGCCGACCTTCGCGCCGCCGCAAACCTTCTCGAAGTAGACTTCGATCACGACAAAGAAGGGCCTCGCAGGGCCGAACGTTACAAAGGGAGTTACGACGTGGGTTTTTTGTCGAACTGGTTGCGCGGCGATGAAGCACACTCGCAACCGAGCCCGGCCGCGCGGGCCGTGATGAAGCGTCGTTGCCGCATCGAGAAGCTGCAAGATCGCCGGCCGATGGCGGCCGATATCCATCTCGGCGCGGTCTACTATGAAGATACGACCGACGGCGAAGACCAGTCGCCGGACGTGATCGACATCAGCTGGACTGGCGGGCCGGCGGGTGGTGAGCTCAAGAGCCTCACCATCAATATGGATAAGAACAACAACGGCCTACTCGATCCGGGCGAGACGTTTTTCGACACCGCTGGGACGAACTTCGGCGTCGGCCAATTCGGCAACTCGGATTTGCAGCTCGTATCCAACGGCTTCTCGATTCTCTCGGCCAAGACCATCAGCGGCATCAGCGGCAACTGGGACGGCGCCACTTCGATCGTGCTCACGTTCTCGGGCTTCACCGCCGGGAAACATTTGCTCATCAAGGTCGACGTCGACGAGCAGGGCTTCTTCGGCTCGGCTAGCGCGATCACGGAAGGGGATGAGTTCCAGTATTCGCACATGACCGGCTCGTTCTCCGCGCCGCACTATAAAGACACCACCGGCACGGCCGACTTCTTCGATGCCTATTCCAACGCCGCGGCCGACCAAGTCGGGCTGCCGCGCGACGACTACTTCACGCCGCCGGCCCTGCCGACACCGGTGCGCACCGCCGGCGCGTTTATCAACTTGGTGCCCGAGCCCTATGCGAGCATCAAGGGGAACGTCCATGTCGACTACAACGGCGATTGCTTGGTCGATCCCGGCGAGCCGTTGCTTCAAGGAGTGACGATTCAGCTGCTCGATAGTTCGGGCAACGTTTTGCGGACCACGCTCACCGATGTAAACGGCAATTACGCGTTCGAAGATCTCGATGCCGGAACGTACTCGGTTCGCGAAATTCAACCCGCTTCGTACTTCAGCCATGCGGCTCTTACCGGCACGATCGGCGGCACGAAGGTCGGCACGGGCGGCACCAACGACATCATCACCGGCATCCAACTGACGGCCGGCGCTCAGGCGATCGACTACAACTTCTGCGAAGGCATCGGCCAGATCAGCGGTCGCGTGCATGCCGAAAACGACAACGACGGCACTTACCAATCCGGCGAGAAGCTCATCGCCGGCGTGACGATCGAACTGCTAAATTCCAGCGGCAACGTCATCGCCACGACCACGACCGACGCCGCAGGCGAATACCTGTTCGATAAGCTGCTCGTCGGCACGTATTCGGTACGCGAAGTCCAGCCGACGCTCTACTTCGACAGCTACGACAAAGTCGGGACGGTCGCCGGAGTTACTTCCGGATCGGTGACGATCAACGATCGGATCGACAACATCCAGCTCGTGGCGGCGTCGAAAGGGCTCCACTACGACTTCGTCGAGAAATATGGCAGCATCTCCGGTTTCATTCTCGACGACCGCAACGGCGACTGCGTCAAGCAAGTCACCGAAAACGGCATCGCCGGCGTGCAGATGGATCTCCGCGACTCCAGCGGTACGGTCATCGCCACGACGTTTACCGATGCCAACGGCAACTACAAGTTCGATACGCTCACGCGCGGAACCTACACCGTGTTCGAGCATCAGCCGCTCGGCTATCTCGATTCCGGCGACCACGTCGGCACGGTCAACGGAGTGCTCACCGGGACGAATAGCGCGAATGATACGTTGAGCGCCATCGCCTTGCTTGCTGGACCCGACGGCATCAACTACAACTTCTGCGAAGTTCTGCCGGCGAGCATCAGCGGCCGCGTGCATGCCGATGCCAACGGCGACTGCATCTACCAGCCGACCGAAGTCTTGATCGCCGGCGTGAAGATGGACTTGCTCGACGTGAACGGCAACGTCATCGCCACGACCTTTACCGACGTCAACGGACAATACAAGTTCGACAACTTGCGCCCGGGCACCTACTCGGTGCGCGAAACGCAACCGTCGCTCTACTTCGACTCCGGCGATCACGTCGGCACGGTCGGCGGAGTGCTTAACGGCACGACCACGATCAACGATCGCCTCGACAACATCGTGCTTGTCGCCGGTTCGCAAGGCATCAACTACAACTACTGCGAAAAATACGGCAGCATCGCCGGCTTCGTGCTCGATGATCGCAACGGCGACTGCGTGAAGCAAGATAATGAAAACGGCATCGCCGGCGTGAAGATGGAACTGCTCAACGAGAGCGGCACCGTCGTCGCAACGACCTTCACCGACGCGACCGGCAACTACAAGTTCGAGCAACTGACGCGCGGCACCTATACCGTCCGCGAGAATCAGCCGACGGGCTACTTCGATTCCGGCGACCACATCGGCACGATCAATGGCGTGCTCACCGGTTTCTATGCGGCGAACGACATCATCGGCGGCATCGCGCTCCTCACCGGGCCGGACGGGATCAAGTACAACTTCTGCGAGAACTTGCCGGCGAGTCTCGGCGGCGTCGTGTTTCAAGACGGGCCGGTGATTCTGGTCGCCGATTCGACGACGCCCCTCTCGGAAATCATCGCCGGACTTCCGAGCATTCGCGACGGCGTCCTCACCGGCGACGACGTGCGCCTCCCCGGCGTAACGCTCCGCCTGTTCCGCGCCGACGGCCAGCCGATCTTCGACGTCAACGGCAACCTTGTCGAATACACGACCACCAAGGCCGACGGCTCGTACTTGTTTACCGGCCTCCGGGCGGGAGAATACTACGTCGCCGAAGTGCAACCGGCCGGCTACATCGATTCGATCGACACGCCGGGCTCGACCGGCGGCTTCGTCGTGCTGCCCGACACGATCGCGAAGATCACGCTCGGCTGGGGGCAGTTCTCGCAGCAGAACAACTTCAGCGAAGTGCTGATCACGAACGCGCCGTTCCGCGTGACGCTCGATCCGCCGGCGCCGGCGCCGTTCGTCGCCAACCCGGCCGCTCCGCCGCCGCCTGCCGCACCGCCGCTTGGCAACGTGAACTACGTCGCACCGCCGACGCTCGACCTCTACAACTCGGGAGTCGTCGGTTACACGTGGCACTTGAGCGTCGTCAACGGCGGCAAGCCGCGCACGTCGCGGCTTACGCAAAGTCAGACGGTCGCCAGCTCGCGCGAAATCGAAGAGATTCAAGCGGCTCGGCCCGATTGGCGGAGTGAGACCGTGAAGCAAGGTCTGTTTAAGCTCCGGACGGGCGAAGACGATCAGCCGAGCATTCGCGAGCTGACCTTCGGCGTCGAGCATGCCATGCCGGTGACCGGCGACTTCAACGGCGACGGCAGTACCGACGTCGGCGTGTTCAAAGAAGGGAGCTGGTACGTCGACCTCAACGGCAACGGCGAGTGGGACGAACAAGATTTGTGGGCCAAGCTCGGACGTCGCGACGATCTGCCGATCACCGGCGATTGGGACGGCGACGGCAAGGTCGACATCGCGATCTTCGGTCGCGCTTGGCCGGGCGATCCGCGGCACATCGCCGCCGATCCGGGCTTGCCTTCGTCCGAAAACGCGAAACACGACAAGGTGAAGAACCTCCCGCCGCTCGCAGGCGAAGCGACGCTCGGCGTGCGCGCCATGCAACTCACGTCGACCGGTTCCGTCCGCTCGGACCTGATCGACCACGTGTTCCTCTACGGTTGGGGCGGCGACCAGCCGATCGCCGGCGATTGGACCGGCGAAGGGCAAGAGATGATCGGCATCTTCCGCAACGGCGCGTGGAAGCTCGACCTCACCGGCGACGGTAAGTACACCGACGAAGACAAGGCCTTCCAGATGGGCCAAGCCGGCGACAAGCCCGTGGTCGGCGATTTCGACGGCGACACGATCGCCGATGTCGGCATCTATCGCGACGGCCTCTGGCACATCGACACGAACCACGACGGCGTGCTCGATGCCCGCGATCGCGCGTTCACGTTCGGCGATGCCAACGACACGCCGGTCGTCGGCGATTGGGACGGCGACGGCGTCGACGACCCAGGCCTGTATCGCGACATCAAGGCCACCGCGAAGCGATAATTCCCCGGCTTATCGGCCGGCTGCACCCGCGAAACCGCAAGCGAGACGTAAACCCGTACGCTTGCGGGTTCGCGAACTCATCGTTGCGCCCCCTTGCTTGGCAGCCTCGCGCGTCAAGCCTTATCTAATCCTCGGAATTTCTCCATTCCGATTGGACGCGCACGGAATCGCGACCTACTTTTTAGATGCGACCCGAATTCGTCAACACGATGACGAAGCCCGAGTCGTTCCGAGGTCGCACCGCCGCATTTCTCGCGGCTTCGGATTCACCGTTCATATCTCGTCCGCAAAGTCTCGCCAGATTCGCCCGCTTGCCGAACGGCCACGTTCGGCGGCGGAGAACTTAAAATAGGCCCATTCACTTGGCCGCTTATTTTTGTTCTGCTGATTGTAACGACTGTCACATCTTTGCCGTTCATCCTGGTAATCAGTCTATGCAATTTTTCCGCGCTCCCGTTGCGCGCCTCGTGACCGAAATGCGAAACCACTCCGCGTTCATGCTGCTTGCCTGCGCCGCAGAGATGTTCTGCGCAGCGGGTGCCGCTGCGGAAGAGTTTTCGCGAAGTCACACGAGTGCGTGGCACCTCAGCATCGTCGACGGCGGCAAGCCGCGCGGCGCTGCGGGGACGAAGAGCGAGGCCACGCTGCTGCCTATCTCCTCGACGACGAAGCTCGAAGCCCTGTCGGAATCGGATCGCGCTTCGTGGAGCTTGCAGCTGGGAATGGTTCGCCCGCCGCATGCCTTTCAGACTTACTTCGGCCCGACGGCCGGCACGCCGATCGCCGGCGACTTCAACGGCGACGGCTACGATGAGCTCGGCATGTTCGTCGACGGCCGTTGGTATGTCGATCTCAACGGCAACAACACTTGGGACCGCGACGACCTCTGGGCTTCGTTCGGCAATCGGGGCGATGTGCCTGTCGTCGGCGATTGGAACCAAGACGGCAAAGACGACTTCGGCATCGTGACGCGCTCCGGAGTGTCGCTCCGTGCGGCGGCGTCGACCGAGCCCGGCTTCGCTCACCCGCTCAATACAAATCGGAACGTGTCGAAGAACCTCGGCGTTCCGCGAACCGAGATCGAGCCGGCCTTGCTCCGCACGTCGTCGGGTGGCGAACAACGAGCCGCGGTGCGGCATGTGTTCGAGTTCGGCGCTGCGAATTCGATTCCCGTCGTCGGCGATTGGACCGGCACGGGAGTCAGCAGCATCGGCACGTTTCAAGACGGCTGCTGGAAACTCGACCTCGACGGCGACGGCCGCTGGACGACGGCCGATGCGATGATCGATCTTGGACAACCCGGCGATTTGCCGATCGTCGGCGACTTCAACCGCGACGGACGAGACGATCTCGGCATCTATCGTCGCGGCACATGGCACATTGATACGACCGGTGATCGACGCTTGGGCAACGACGACCTCATCCTTCAACTCGGCGACGCGGACGACACCCCCGTAGTCGGCGATTGGGATGGCGATGGTCGGGCTCAGATCGGCGTCGTTCATCGCACCGCGAACGGGAGCTGACCTCCTCCCGTTTGCGCGACTACACCTGCCGCGGCTGCGGAGCCCGGCACACAACTCGATGTGGCGAGTCGGCCGATGATCCAGACCCCGGATCGTTCGGCCGACTTGTTTTTGGGGGGAGCCGCACCCGACGTTGTTTCGCTATTCGACGGTGACGTAGCTGAAGGTCACACCGATCCAAATGCAAAGGCCAATCGCGGCGATGCAGGCGACTATGTCGAAAGCGACCGAATAGCTAAGTCGGTAGCGATAGAAATATTGAAAGATCGAGCCGACGAAAAGATAAATCATCGCGATCGATTCGCCGACGGAAAAGAGCGGCCCTAGAAGCCCGAAGGCCTTTTGCCCTTCGATCCCGGCAAGCGATGGATCCTCGCCCCATTGCATGTGCGAGATGAGAGGGGATGCTGCAACGGCGAACGTGAGCACGAATCGAAAGCCGGCGGCGGTAAATTGATCTAATCGATCGATATCGCTTACTACTCCTCTTTCAACTTCGCGAGCTCGGCTGTTGCTTCGGCGATTTGTTTTTCCAAGCTCCGGACTTCTTCCGGGTCGTCCATCTGCTTCTTAGCCGCCGCGAGAAGCTGCTGCGCTTTCGTCAGTTTCTGTTTCAAGACTTCGCTGCGCTTCTTATCGCGTTTATCCATAACCTTGATTCCATGATTCTCAGACGGACGTTGCTGCCGAGCCCGACGCTTGCGATTATTCCTTGTGGAAAACTGCGTGGCAAGCGTCGCAGCTTTTGCCTAGGCGATCGACCGCCTTCTTGAAGCCGGCCTCGTCGTCGCCGTGGACCGACTTCGAGAGGTCGACCGTGGCGTCGCGCATTTCGACCGCCATCGCGTACCACTTCGGCAAGTCGGCCGGGTTCTTCACTTCGTGCGTGTCGTAGATCGTGGCTTGCGCGAACGCCGTTAAGATCGCGGCCGCCTCGGCGCTGTCTTCCTTCGTCTTCTCGAAACGGCGGAGGTTGCGACGTACCCGGCTGTTCACCTCCGCAGTTTCGTGCATCATGCGTCCTAGCGAAGCAAATTTTTCCCACTTCGGCTGTTCGCTGCTCGACGTTCCGGCGGTCGTGGTCGCCGTCAGGAGCGCGTCGTAGGCTTTCTTCGCGGTTGCGTAGTCTTTGCTGCGAGCAAGGTCGCGGGCCGCGGTCATCCCTGCGACCGCTCCGGCCTGGAACGACGATTTGCCGTCGTGGTTCCCGACGTTTTGCAACAGCGCCGTCACGGCGTTCGCCTTCTTGCCGAGTTGGTCTTTGGCTTTGCCGTAGCTCTCTTCGTCGACCATCATCTCCTTGAGCTTCGCCAAGTAATTCTTCAACGCAACGTCGAGATCGGCCACGGCGACGATGGTCGACAGCTTCGGCGCAGCGGGAGCATCGGCGAAAGCCAAGCCCAGGCCTGCAAGAAGCAGAGCCGCGCACGACGTCGGGCCGATGAACTTCCAGCGGCTTTCGCCGGCCGACGAAGCGGAGGCGAATAAGAAAGATAGCGACACGGCAGGCCTCGGAGAGTTGCAACGGACTGTACACGGCGACTTCGCTCGAACCTCAGTCTGATTGGCGGCGAGCGCCGCTGTCAAGGAGCCTGTTTTTGCGGAATCGGCGCGTCGTTCGGCGAACTTGTCCGAGCGTTTGACAACCCGACACGGCGACTTCTAAAATCCTGGTTTCCCACGTGCTAGCGGTGCTCTAAGGATATGGCTAAAGCCACCTATAAAGATGCGGGCGTAGATCTCGAAGTCTACGATCAGGCGATGGCTCGCCTTCCCCGCTTGTTGCACCGCACGCATACGCCGCGTGTGATGCCGCTCGACGGCGGATTCGCAGGGCTCTTCAAGCTCGATTTCGCGAGCCCGTTGTTCGCCCGTAACTATGAAGAGCCGGTGCTGGTGTCGTGTACCGATGGGGTGGGGACGAAGCTCAAAGTCGCGGTTGAGGCTGATCGGCATGCGACCGTCGGCATCGATCTCGTGGCGATGAGCGTCAACGACGCTTTGTGCTGCGGGGCGGAGCCGTTGTTCTTTCTCGATTACGTCGCGATGTCGCATGACGACCCGGTGCGGCTCGAGCAGATCGTGCAAGGGGTGACCGACGGCTGCCTCGAAGCCGACTGTTCGTTGCTCGGCGGCGAGACGGCGATCATGCCGGATATCTATGCCCGCGGCGATTACGACTTGGCCGGCTTCTGCGTCGGCGTGGTCGATAAGAAGCGGCTCATCGATGGTAAGCAGATCGTGCCCGGCGATGTGATCCTCGGCCTTGCGTCTAGCGGCTTCCACTCGAACGGCTACAGCCTGGTGCGGCGCGTGGTGTTCGACATCGCGAAGCTCAAAGTCGGCGAGCATGTGCCGGAACTCGGCATGACGGTCGCCGATGCGCTACTTGAGCCGACGCGGATCTACGTGAAACCGATTCGCAAATTGCTCGGCAACTATCGCGTGAAACACGTCGTCCACGGCATCGCTCACATCACCGGCGGTGGACTGCACGGCAACTTGGAACGGATCATTCCGGCGGGTTGCCAAGCGAAGATCGATCGCTACTGCTGGCCGATTCCGCCGGTCTTTAAGTGGCTGCAAAGGCTCGGCGAGATCGAGCAAGACGAAATGGACACGGTCTTCAACATGGGCCTGGGCATGGTCGTGGTCGTGAGCCCGTACTATGCGTAGAGCGTGCGGCACCAGTTGCAGGAGTGCGGCGTGGACTGCTTCGAGATCGGCAAAATCACGGCAGGGCCCGGCGGCTGCGCTTGGGCGTAAGGTAGTAGGCACGTTCCACGTGCCGGAACCACACGGATCGTTGAAGCACATCCCCGGATCGCGATGTGGGCTTATTCATGCTGCGACGTGACCGGCCGGTTCACACCGGCCGCTCGCCAGGAGTGGGGCGCGATCTTGCTTTGCGCCGCATGCGCGGCGTGTGGCTACGGCACGTGGAACGTGCCTGCTACTTTAACGCATGCCGAGCTTCGGCGGGGCGTCGTTCGCTTTCGACGGGCCGGCCTTCCTCAGCGCTTCGAAGATTTGCGTTTGCGTGTAGCCGTCGGCGAAGACGATCGGGCGGCTCGGGTCGCCGGCCGGGAAGATCGCGATCACCGGCACGCCGCCGCTGGGGTTCAACTTGCGCAAAAGGTCGGTCAGCTCTTGCGGCGGGCTCGTCATGTCGGCTTCGAACGGCACCACTCCCAACTGGTCGAAGAGTTGCTTCGTCTCCGGTTTGTCGAGGTACAGGCTCTTGAGCAATTTGCACGTCGCGCACCAGTCGGCCGTGAAGTCGACGAGAACGGTCTGGTTGCTGGCGAACGCGGTTTGCAATTGCGGCATCGAAAGGTGCTGCCAGTTGATCGCGTCGGTCGGAGCGGTGTGCGCCGCCGCTACGGACTTGCCGATCGCGACGTCTTGCGTCCGCTTCGCGATTTGCGCGTCGACGTAACGCTCGACGCGGTAATCGATGATCCCTTGCAGCTGCGAAAACGCGAACCAACCGATCGCGAGGCTCCAGACGGTCGCACCGGCCCACGCTTTCAGCTTTTGCGGCAGCTCGGCATAGACGGGCGTTCGGCCGATCCACCAGCAGCCGGCCCATAGGCCGAAGATCAACGTGATCGTCGGAATGAGCCGCGCGATCGGCAACGATGTGAGCAACCAGACGACCGTCGCCAACAGGACGAACCCCATTACTTGCTTGAAGGTGTCCATCCATTCGCCCGGCTTCGGTAGAAACCGCAACAGCGACGGCTGCAAGCCGATCGCCAAATAAGGAGAAGCCATGCCGAGGCCCATCGCCGTGAAGATCGCGAACGTCACCGGCGCACTTTCGCGCAGCGCGAAGCCGACGGCCGCCGCCAGCCCGGGCCCGCTGCACGGCGTGGCGAGGATGGTCGTGATGATTCCCTTGAAGAAAGCGCCGCCCGCCCCTTCTTTCGAAGCGAGCTTCTGGGCGTTGCCGCTTCCGGCAAAGCCTGGGATCGGAATCTCCCAGACGCCGAGGAAGCTCAGCGCCATCACGAAGACGATCGCGACGAGCGAGATCGTGAAGCCGTCGTAGCTGAACTGCTGGCCCCAACCGAACGATGTGTTGAAGCCGACGCGGAGCACGATCGGAATCGCGGCGAGCACCCAAAACACGCTGAGCATGCCGAGCGCGTACCAGACGTTGAGCATCAGAATCTTCTTGCGATCGTGGCCGCTTTGCTCGACGAACGAGAGGACCTTGAGACCGATCACCGGCAGCACGCAGGGCATGAAGTTGAGAATCAACCCGGCGAAGAAACCGATCATGAGCATATACGGCAATGACGACGGAGCTTCATCCGAGCGAATCTGGATGTTCGCCAACGGATCGGCCGTGGTTGCTGTAGCAGGGGTATCGGATGCCGTCGGCAGGGCCGTTGCCGTCGCTGCTTCGACGAGCTTCGCGAGACCGCGATAGTTTTCCGGTTCGGTGAAGCGGACCTTTGAGCCGTCGACGAGGCCCGTCGGACCGACCGTGAGTGTCGCTTCGAACTTCACGGCAGAAGGGCGATCGCATTGCGCGTCGGATTTGCAGGTCTGGAAGCCGATGGCGCCTGCGAGGCGATAGGCGCCCGGCTTCGTGCCGGCGGGAATTTCGATCTCGCTCGTCCACGTAACCGGCTTCTCGAAGTAGGCGAGTTGGCCCGCTTCGTGGGCTGCGATCGGTTGTTGATCGGCCGTGGGCTTGCCGATTTTCAGGCCCGATGTTTCGCTGAACACGATCAACGTCGGCTGGTTGCCGAGCTTGGGAACGACCGTGTCGGTGATATAGACATGCCACTCGGGTGCCGACTCGGCTCGGAAACTGATCGCCGCTTTGCCCTCTAGCCCCTTGGTCGTCGGCGAGAGTTCGCCGCTGAGGGTGATGTGACTAAGGTCCGGCTTGTAGGTTTCGGTCGAAGCGGAAGTCGCCGGCGAAGTCGGCGCGGCCGGTTGCGTGAACGCGGAGATTCCGGCCGGAAGACCGGTGTTCGGGCTCGGTGGCGCGAACGAGGTCGGCATCGGCGGGCCCGTCGAAGGAATCGTCGACGTCGACGGAGTGGGCGGGGCGAAGGAAGCTGGAGCTTCCGACGTCGGCGCTCCGGCGAGCTTCAGCGTGAACGGATAGTCTTGTGGCGGCAAGCAGACGTTGGAGCAGGCTTGCGCAAGGACCGAGCCGGCGATCGCGAGCTTCGCCAGATCGACGCCCGGACTCAGCTCGATCGGCGCGTTCCATGTGACTTCGCCGTCGTGCGTTTCGACGACCAAGTTGTCGAAGGCCGGTTCGGGTGCCGTGTGCGGCGCTTGAACGACGACGAACTCGCCGATCTTATAATCGGCCGACGGCGGGAGCTTGATCTTCGTGCGTACCGGTCCGCCCGGCGGTTGCGTCGTGGAATAGATATGCCAACCGGGGGTCATTTGCGCGGTGATGGAGACCCGTCCGGTCTTGCCGTCGGCAGCGGGAATGATCGCCCCTTTGGCCGTGACGACCGGGCCCGTCGGTTCGGCATTGCCGCTCAAGTTCAAAGGCTGAAAGCCAGGCGCCTGCGCGCGAACATCCGAGGCCAGATTGCCCGGGCCGAGAAAACATCCGAGCGCGAGCAGCGCGAGAAGTCGCAGGGTGTAGCGTCGCAGGTGTTGGCGTTGCATGGGCGATCAAATCCTTGCCGGGCAAGTGGTTGGCGGTCGGGTTCATTCTATCGGGCGAAGAAAACACGGGTCAACGTCGGAGCTTGCGGAGCCGGGCTAGAAGAGCGAATCGCCGACTCGGGCGCCGGTCGACTCGGCGGACAGTCGCGTAAGTCGTTGTAGGAGCACGTCGAACCGGTGTGCCACCGCTCGTTCATCGCGAAAGGTTCGGCGCTCGACGAAAAGCCACCAGAGCCAACGAAATGGCGATAGCAAAGCCCCGCTCCGGTCGAAGGCGTCGATCAATTCGAGTTCTTCGCGCGTGAAACGGGGATCGTAAACCTGAACTAATTCGCTGCGAGTCGGTACGTCGTCGATCTCGAAGCTGCCGAATAGCCGCGCCAAGTCGACGGCCGGATGATCGACCGACATGGCGCCGAAATCGACGATGCCGGTGACGCGATCTCCGTCGAAGAGAAGGTGCTCTCGATGCACGTCGCGAATCACCGGCTGGAGGCGGTATTCGTTCGCGGCCACGAGCTTTAAGCGATCGTAAACCGCTCCGACCGCCGCAGCGAAGAGCGTGAAGTAGCGCTCGGCGCGCGTCTGCCATTCGGGCCGAACCGCCGAACCGAGCGCGTCGCGAACTTTTTGCACGTCGCCGCTCAGGCAACCTTTTAAAATGCGGAGCCGTTCGGCGATGCCGGGCGAATGGGCTCGCTGCACAAGGAAAGAGCTGCCGTCTTCGGCAGTTGCTTGGTGGAACTGAGCGAGCGCGGTCATCGCGGCGGCGAGCCGTTCCAAGCGCGGCCGTGGCGAGAGGTCCGCTTGGCCCGGCATCCAGGGTTCGAGTTGCCAGCGCCGGCCGGCAACCTCGACGAACGACTCGCCGGCCAGAGCCACGATCGGCACCGGAATGAACGAGCAGCCCCGGCGAAAAGCGGCTTCGAGCAGGCGATGGATGCCTCGCAGCTGGTCGTCGCTCGGATGCTCGGCCGGCCAACAACGCAGGGAAAACGTCCCCGCCGGGGCGACGATGCGGTAAACCTCGGCTCCGCTGAGCCCGGAACCCGAGACTGGCTCGGCGGTTGATGGGCGGAAACCCGTGGCGTAGCGATCCAAGATCGACGACAGACGTAGAAGATCCATGGCCGGGTGCTTCGCATCGAGGCGGGAGGTGCCGGGGCGGGAGCTGCCCGAGGCGGTCGGGCGATGTGCGTTCCCAGGTATAATCGGCAGAATTCCCCCGGCCGCTCCAAAAAGAAGCGGTTGCGCAAACTTAGCCGACTGTTGCCGATTCGCAACACCGGTAAGATGGGATATATTATACGATCTCCGAAAGGGGGAAGTTCTCCCTTCGACCCTGCCGGTGGGCACAGCGCTCGAGGCAGCTGAAACGAAGCCCGGCGTCGAAACGAAAGGTGCGACCAAGGTTGCCAAGTCGGAAGAAAACGACGAAGTCGCCGCGGAGCCGGAAGCCGCCGCGAAGCCGGCCGGAGCAGCCGCCGCAGCAGCCAAACCGGCGTCGAAATATCCGCCGTTTGCCGACGTCGCGAAAGACTTCACCCCCGTCGAAGGTTTGTTTCATCTCTATCGCAAAGATAGCCGGCTCTTGGCCGAAATCGAACCGAGCCACTTCGGCCGCGACTTCATCGTGCTCATCGCGATCGCCCGGGGCATCGGCGAAGGCTCGCTCTTGGGCGGCATGCCGGTCGGCTTCGGCGACGATTGGCTCTGGCAGTTCCGTAAGGTCGACGACAATATTCATATCGTGCGCCGCAACATCCGCTTCCGCGCCGCGAAGGGGAGCCCTGAGGAGAAGGCAGTGCGCTTCGCGTATACCGACAGCGTGCTCTATAGCTTGCCGATCATCACGATGGGCCCGCACGGCGGCGCGATCGTCGACTTCACGCAGATCTTCATCAGCGATCTGCCGCAAATCGGCGCCGAGCAGCCCGGCTTCTCGTTCTCGCCATCGAAATCGACTTGGGCCGCGGTCAAAGGTTTCAAAGACAACATCGAGCTCGAAGTCGCCGCGGCTTACAACCTCGCACCGAACGTGCAACTCGACGGCGTCGCCGACTCGCGCAGCGCCACGATCAACGTCCACTACTCGATCAGCGCCCTGCCGGAAACCGGCTACCAGCCCCGCATGGCCGACGATCGGATCGGCTACTTCCTCACGGTCTTAAAGGACTACTCGAAGAAGGGGGTCGACGACAACTTCGTTCGCTATATCAACCGCTGGGATTTGCAAAAGGCCGACCCTGCGGCCGAGCTTTCGCCGCCGAAGAAGCCGGTCGTCTTCTGGATCGAAAAGACCGTGCCGTTTCAATATCGCAAGCCGATCGCCGACGGCATCCTCGAATGGAATAAAGCGTTCGAGAAGGCCGGCATCGTCAACGCGGTCGAAGTGCGTCAGCAGCCCGACAACGCCGATTGGGATCCGGAAGATATCAACTACAACACGTTCCGCTGGATCACGGCTGGCGCCGGCTTCGCCATGGGCCCAAGCCGAGTGAACCCGCTGACGGGCCAGATTCTCGATGCCGACATCATCTTCGATGCCGACTTCATCCGTTTCTGGAAGACCGAGCTTGAGACGTTCACGCCGGCGAGCGTCGCCGCGTTGACCAACGGCCCGATCGAAATCGACAGCTACCGGGCCATGCTCGCCGGCTTGCCGTCGTCGCATCGTCATAGCTTGAACTGCCGCTGCGAACTCCACACCGGCATGACGCGCGAACTCGCGTTCGGTGCGGCCGTGCTGGCCGCGGCCGGCGATGCCGATCCGAAGGCCGCAAAAGATCCGAAAGCCGACGCCGAGAAGGCCGCTAAGGAACTCGATAAGATGATCATGCAAGGCTTGAAAGAAGTGGCGATGCACGAAGTCGGGCATACGCTCGGCTTGCGTCACAATTTCAAAGCGAGCACGTTATTCAAAGTCGAAGAGCTTAACGATGTCGAGAAGACCAAGGAAGTCGGCCTCACGGCTTCCGTGATGGATTACAACCCGACGAACATCGCCCGCAAGGGCACCAAGCAAGGCGACTACTATTCGACCACGATCGGCCCTTACGACATGTGGGCCATCGAGTACGGCTACAAGCCTTTTGCCAGCGGCGAAGGCGAAGAGTTGAAGAAGATTGCTTCGCGTTCGGCCGAACCGGCGCTGGCGTTCGCCACGGATGAAGATACCCGCGGCATCGACTCCGATCCGCTCGTCAACCGCTTCGACTTCGGCAAGGAGCCGCTCGATTACGCGAAGGCTCGCTCCGACCTGATCGAAAGCCTCTGGCCGGGCCTCGTCGATCGCGTTACCAAGACCGGCGACGGCTACCAACGGGCCCGCCAAGCGTTCGGCGTGTTGCTCGGCAACTACGGGTCGTCGCTGTTCTTCGCGTCGCGCTACGTCGGCGGCATCTACACGAATCGCGATCACAAGGGAGACCCGAACGCTCGTCCGCCGTTTGTCGTCGTTCCCGCCGAGAAGCAACGTGCGGCCTTGAAGCTGCTTTCGGAACGGATGCTCAGCGATAAGCCGTTCGCGTTCCCACCGGATCAGTACAACTATTTGGCTTCGACTCGCTGGAACCACTGGGGCGTCCGCTCGCCCGAACGGACCGACTACGCCGTTCACGACGTCATCCTCATGTGGCAGCAACGGGTGCTCGATCAGTTGCTCTCGTCGCTGACGCTCAAGCGCCTGCACGATGCGGAACTGAAGATCCCGTCCGATCAAGACGCGTTAACCGTTCC
The DNA here is from genome assembly GCA_021413845.1 of Planctomycetia bacterium. NCBI lineage: Bacteria > Pseudomonadati > Planctomycetota > Planctomycetia > Planctomycetia bacterium. The sequence goes on from JAIOPP010000160.1 coordinate 47,083, forward strand.
TGAATTGCTCGACGTGCTCACGACGTCGATCTACTCGGAACTCGACGATCTCAAGGCCGGCGACTACACGAACCGGAAGCCCGCCGTGAGCAGCTTGCGTCGCAACTTGCAACGTGCCTATCTCAAGCGTCTCGGCGGCTTGGCGCTCGGCCCTCAGGGCTCGTCGTCGGGCATTGCCGCGATGCTCGGCATCGCCAGTTCGAGTTCGAGCAATGTGCCGGAAGATGTGCAAACTTTGGCTTATGCCGAACTACAAGAGCTCGACGGCAAGATCGGCAAGGTACTCGCCGGCCCTGTAAAGCTCGATGCTTACTCGAAGGCCCACCTAACGGAGTCGCAGCAGCGCATCAAGAAGATTCTCGGTGCGCAACTCACCACGGCCCGACCTTAAGCTCCGACGCTGAAAGTCGCGTCTCTGTCGTCAGAATCTATTGCTTAAGCCGCGCGAACTCCGGTTCGCGCGGCTTGTTGCATTTTTCCGGGCCGAGTATTCTAAGGAGCGTTCGTCCTCCGATCCCCGAAACCGTTTTTAGGCGACTCGTGAAGCTGATCGTCGCAATCATCCAGCCGACTAAATTGAAGGCGGTTCGCGAAGCGCTCGTCAAAATCGAGGTCACGCGCATGACCGTCTGCGATGCGCAAGGCTACGGACGGCAGCGCGGACAGACCGAACTCTATCGGGGCAATGAATATAAATCGAACCTGTTGCGAAAGGTCGCCGTCGAGGTACTCGTCAACGACGACTTCCTAGACCGCACGTTGGAGACGCTGCAAGCAGTCGCCCGCACCGGACCCGAAGGCTCGATCGGCGACGGCAAGATTTTCGTGATGCCCTGCGAACGAGTGATCCGCATCAACGACACGCTGACGGGGCCGGAAGCGGTGTAGAAGAGAAGGCCTAATGACTAATGTCTAATAACTAAGGAATGACGAAGACCTGGTACTCACCTAGCTTTCGGCGACATTCTTTCGGGCTTCGACATTCGTACTTTGTTAGTCATTAGACATTAGTCATTGGTCATTCCTAAACCGAGCATGCCCTGTATGTCCGTCGTTCTTCTCTCCGCCGATCTCATGTGCATGTCGAAGGTGTCGAGCGCCGCGGCTCAGGTCGGGGTGCCGTGTACTTCGGCGATGAGCACCGCTGCGCTGGAGGACAAGCTGGTCGAAGGGACACGGCTCGTCTTGCTCGACCTGACGACTCCCGGGCTCACGCCGAGCATCTTGGTTCCCAAGCTCCGCACGTCGCTCAAGACCCGGCCGCGCATCGTGGCCTTCGGTCCGCACGTGCAAGGAGAGTTGTTGGAAGAGGCCGAAACATCCGGCTGCGACAGCGTCTTCACGCGCGGCGAGTTCCACGCCAAGCTGCCGCAGATCATCTCGCAGTTCGTCGCCGTGGCCGAGTAGTTTGCGATCGCTCTAGCTTGACGGGGGGGGGGCCGAAGAGGAGTCGCTCGCCGGCGTTGGCGTATTCGAGGTCGGCGAATTCGAGCTCGGGCTCGTTGCGGCCGGTTCGACGCTCTTCGGGACGACCGGCACTCCGGCAGCGTCTTTCTCCAGCGGCGGCAGCCCGAACGCTTCGGGCGACTCGTCTTGATAGAGCTCGCTGAGTTCCGCGCCGTCCGCGTCGTGTCGCAAGAGGAGGTAGATCGCGGAGATCGCCGTCCAGAAGAAGCCGAAGGCATAGCCGATCACGATCAGCCGCACGCCCCCTTGCCAGAAGCCTAGGAGCGACATGCCCCAACGGTCGACTTGACTGTAGCCCGGCGTCTTCGCGAGTGCGTCGTGCATCAGCGCGTTTCCGCTCCCCCAACTCACGCTCCAAGCGGTAAGCGTTTCGACGGCGGCGGCGAAAAAGTTGACCAAGATCAACCCGAGCGATCCTAAGATCGTCGCCGCAACGACGTAGAAGAGGTAGTGGAGCGGTCGCTGGTAGACGTAGGAATACGAACGGCTCAAGGCATCGAAGCTGTCGCTCCCTTCGGCGCTGATCGTGGCATGCATCAGCGGCCACCCGACGCTCAGCCCCGTCATCAGCACGGCCATCACGATGCCGCCGATCAACGCCAGCGGCCAAGCGAGCCCGGCGAAGAGCAGCGAGGCGCGCATCAACAACCCCAGCAGCAACAGCACCAGCGTCACCAAGCACACCCCGCCGAGCGGCAAGAGCGGCGCGGCGAAGTAAGAAGGCCAGCGCTTACCCGCGTGCCGGAGCACGGAGCCGAGCGAGGCCGGTTCTTCGCGCGTCAGTTGAAGGAGCGCGCTGCGCGTGATCGCACCGCCGAACAGCCCCCAGACGGCCGCCGACCAAACGACGCACGATGTCAGAAACAACGCTCCCACGAAGCTCTGCGAGAGCGCGAAAAGTTGAAAAACCGGTGCGCTGAGCCGTTCCCAAGGATCGGTCGTCGCATCGCGCGGCTTCGCACCCATGTCCGGCGAGTCGATGTCACCAAATTGAAATAAGCCGAATGACGAACGGAACCCATCCGCAGTCCAAGGGCAGCTCGTGTAGTGCGGCAATCGTCGTTGCAACTCGGCATCCGACGTGTGCGAGAAAACTTGCGCAATCAGCCACCAGCCGAAGATCGTCAACAGCACTCCGGCCGAGGCCAGCGTCAGCGTGCGGGCCTGAATCGCCAAGCGAAACACTCGCCCCTTCACGAACCAGCGGACGAAATGTCCCCACGCGATTCCTGCGAGCTTCGCCAAGTCGTCCGTCATGCTGTCGTATCTCCCAGGAGCCGAATAAGGGCTCCGCAGCAGGCTAGTGAATGCCGGCATTATAGGCAGGAAGCACAGGCCCGCAACCGGAACCAACCGTAGCGCTTGCGGTTTCGCGAGCCATCGAAGCCTAAGGCTTCACCCGCCGAACTCGATGGTTATCGCTGTCGCCGATGAAGATCGTGCCGTCGGGCGCGAAGCCGATCGCGTGCGGGTTTGCGAGATGGGCTTCGGTTGCGGGCCCGCCGTCGCCGGAGAACTTCGCCGTTTTCGGCACTCCGGCCACGATCGAGACCGTACCCTTCGCCGGATCGATTCGGCGAATCAAGTGGTTGCTGCTGTCGACGACGTACACCAACTTATCCGGCCCGACGGCGATTCCCTTCGGGCTATCGTATTGCGCATCTTTCGCCGGCCCTTCGACGACGGCAAAGCCGCGCTTGCCGGTGCCCGAGACGTGATGCAACGTCCCTTTCGCGAGATCGAGCCGCCACACGCTGCTCCCTTCACGCAGCGCGATCCACATCGTTTCGCCGTCGATGTCGAGCGCGCGAGGGCCGAAGATCGGCGAGCCGACGGCCGTGGCCCCTTCTAGTGGAATCGCCTTCTCGCCATTCCCGGCGACGGTCGTGATGACGCCGGCCTTCGCGTCGACTCGGCGAATCCGGTGGTTGCCGATATCGGCGATGTACAAGTTCTCCATCGCGTCGAACGCGAGGCTGTGCGGAGTTTTGAGCAGGGCTTCGGTCGCCGGGCCGCCGTCGCCGGAGAAACCGGCTTTGCCGCCGATGCCCGCGAAGGTCGAGATCGTTTTCGTCTTGGCATCGACGCGGCGAATCACATGGTTCGCCATGTCGGTCCAATAGAGATTGCCGGCGCGATCGAAGCGCAATTCGTGCGGCTCGGCGATCAACGCTTCTATGGCTGGCCCGCCGTCGCCGGCGAAGCCCAGCTTGCCGCTCCCGGCGTAGGTCGACACCTCGCCGGTCTTTGCGTCCCAGCGACGAATCCGATGCATACCGCGCTCGCAGATATACAGCGCCCCATCGGGCCCGAACGCGACACCGAACGGTTGGTTGACGTTCGTTTCGAGCGCTTTGCCGGTCGGCCCGTTATTGGTCCCCCGGCCGCTGCCGACGACGGTGTCGATCAGGGCCGCTTCCGTCAGGTGTATGGCGATGCCCGACGGATCGAATAACCAAGCGGCAGCGAGTAGCGTGGAAGCGAAGAAAGTTTTCGTCATGCGAAAGACCCCTGAAAACGGCGCCGCATCGGCTTTATGATGGTTGGTTTGTAAACCACAACTAACCGGCATGCAACCAGATGCGAATCAAGAGCTTATGCGTGTTCTGCGGTTCGAGCTCGGGCAACGCGCCCGAGTATGCGATCGCCGCCGCTGCATTCGGCCGGCTCGCTGCCGAACGTGGCATCGAACTCATCTACGGCGGCGGTCGGGTCGGCTTGATGGGGGCCGTGGCCGACGCTTGTTTAAGCAGCGGCGGTCGGGTCGTCGGGGTCATTCCCGAAGCGCTCGCGACGAAGGAGCTCGCGCATCAAGGATGTACGGAGCTGCACGTCGTCGGATCGATGCACGAACGGAAGGCCCTCATGGCCGAGCGGAGCGACGGCTTCGTCGCCTTGCCGGGAGGGATCGGCACGTTGGAAGAGTTGTTCGAAGTCTGGACCTGGGGACAACTCGGCCTGCACGAGAAGCCCTGTGGGCTACTCAACATCGCCGGCTTTTTCGACAAGCTGCTGGAGTTTCTCAACGCGACGGCCGCCGACGGCTTCATGCACCAAGAACACCTAGCGATGCTCACCACGGCAACCGACGGCAGCGAGTTGATCGAACACTTCGAAAACTACCAACCGCCTGACGTCAGGAAATGGCTGCGGTGGGAAAGTGAAAAGTAAAAAGGCAAAATGCAAAAGTGCGGAGACGTTCTGGATCTCCGAGCTGACCACCGACCACCGACCACCGACCACTACTTCCCCATCCCCTTCGCATACTCCCGAAACTCCCGCATCTCTCGTTCATACCCGCCGGAGAGAATCGGAAACCGGCACCAAGAGCGCGGATCGAGGTTCAAGTCGTCGACGTGGAAGCTTGGTGCAATCCGTTCGCGCTTCCATTGGTTGCGGCACCAGAGCTTGAAGAAGCGGTCGATCCATTCGACGTGCTGCTCAAGTGTGTACTCGGGAAACTCGACCCGCAGCTTTTGCAGAATCTCGATCGGAATCAACTTGTCGCGAATCGCATGGCGTTCGATGTGGTTCAGCAACTCATACGGCATGAGGTCCGCTTCGTCGGTTTGCTTCGAGTCGGGCGGGCGCAGTTCGGCGGTCGGCGCTTGCACGTTCACCGCCTTGAGCGCGGCGATCGGATGCAAGCCTGCCGGGCCGATCGTCTCCAGCCACACCAGCCAACGCCGCAGATACGTTTTGTCGATACCGGCGATCGGGCTCAGGCCGCCGCTGGTGTCGCCGTCCATCGTCGCGTAGCCGACCGCCGCTTCGGAGCGATTGCTCGTCGCGAGCAGCAGCGCGCCGCGCAGATTCGCAATCATCCACACACCCGGCGACCGAACTCGCGCTTGAATGTTTTGCAGCGCCAGATCGTCGGTCTTCCAATCGAGCGGCCGGCGGATTGCATCCGCGATTAGGTCGACGTAGCCGCGATGAAGGGCCGAGATATCGAGCACCATGAAGTCGGCATGCACGGCCGCGGCCACATCGCGAGCCGCGTTGAGCGTCACTTCGCCGCTATTTTCCGTGGCTTGGTACACGCACGTGAGGAGCTTATTCAGCACTTCGGCCGACGTCGCGCAGCCTTGCACGCCGCGGCAGTATCCGAGCTTGGCGAGGAAGCGCTGGAGCCCGAGTTCTTGCACGCCCCGCTCGACGGCCAGCGACACCAAGCAAGCGACGGCCGACGAATCGGCACCGCCGCTGAGCGAGACGACAAACCCATGCGATCGGCTTTTGCGAAGGTAATCAAATAGCGCCAGCGGCACTGCACGTGCGAACTCTTCTTCTTTGACGTAAGCCCCATGCTCCCAACGCGGCTCGCGCACAACCGTCGGCACGGGGGCAAGCGTTGGAAACGAGAACGGCGCTTCGATGCACGAGTCGTGGCCGTGCAGATCCGGGCGGAAACTCCCGGTCCGCGATTGCTTCATTCGGGTCTCGTCGACGTCGATCAGCGCCGTCGTGATTCGGGCGTCGTCGAACGTGAAGCGAGGCCCGGTCGCGAGCAGTTCGCCGCCGGAAGCGATGATCGCGTCGCCGTCGTAAATGGCCCGGCCGGCTTCGTTGCCCAGCAAGTTCGCGTAAACATAGCTGACGTTGAAGGCCCGAGAGCCTTCGAGCACGAAGCGTTCGCGAACCTGATACTTGCCGAACGAGAAGTGGCTTGCGCTCGGGTTGAGAATCACATCGACGCCGCGCAGCGCGAGGTCGCTTCCCGGGCGGTCGGCAACCCAGGCATCTTCGCAGATCTCGAAGCCGATCCGCACTAAGCCGCATTCGAAAAAGATGTC
>JAIOPP010000161.1 GCA_021413845.1 Planctomycetia bacterium
ATCGCCGACGGAGACCCCTTCGGCGCGGAACTTCGTGTCGAGCTGCGTCTTCTTAAACGAAATCTTCGGAGCAGGCTTTTCTTGCGCTTCGGCCTGCGACGCCACCGCGAAGCCGAACAACAGGGCGAAACCGAACAGCAAGGCGAAGGCAATACGATGGATCGGTCGGGTCATGAGATCGTTCCTAGCGGAAGCGTTGAGGAGGCATTTGCGAAGCGTTTAACAAGCATCGGAACCGCGGCCTGATTCTAACGGATTCGGCGCGTCGTCCCAGCAGGCGATTTAGCCCACACAGCATAAATCGCCACGAAATAAATCGCAACGACGCGACCTGCCGGCACCCGCGTCGTTTTACTTGCCATGTTACTTGTCGTGCTACTTGCCGATCGCCGCCCGCACTTTATCGCGATAGGTTCGGGCCTCGGCGATGATCGCGGCGGCGTCGAGCGTCTGCGGCCGACGATCTTCAACGACGACCTTGCCACCGACGACGACCGTCTGCACATCGCTCGCCTTCACTGTATATGCCAGATGCGAATAGACGTCGTACATCGGCACCTCATGAGCAGCGTCGAGGCCGACGAGGATGACGTCGGCCTTTTTGCCGACTTCCAGCGAGCCGATTTGGTCGGCCATGTGAATCGCGCGGGCTCCTTCGATCGTCCCCATCGCCACCGCCTCGCGCGCCGAGACGACCGTCGGGTCGAGCGTCGCGACTTTATGCAACTTCGCGACGGTGTCGATCTCTTCCCACATGTCGAGGTCGTTGTTCGAGGCTGCGCCGTCGGTGCCGAGCGCGACGGGGATCTTCAGTTCCAGCATTTTCGGAACCGGCGCGATGCCCGAGGCGAGCTTCATATTCGACTGCGGACAATGAACCACGCCGACACCGTGCTTCCGGAGCGTCAGCAGTTCGGCATCGGTAGCCCAGACGACATGCTTCGCGATGACGTTCTCTTTCAGCACGCCGAGCCGATCGAGATGCTCGATCGGAGTCGCCTTGTAACGCTCTTGCATCGTGGCGAGTTCCGCTTTCGTCTCCGAGACGTGAATGATGATCGGCACGCGATAATCGGCGGCGAGCTTCGCGGCGGCTTGCAGATGCTCGGGCGAAACGGTGTACGGCGCATGCGGAGCGACGGCCGGAGTGATGAGCGGGTGGTTTTGCCATTGCTTCAAGAAGGCTTCCGTTCCGGCCAGCGAAGCGTCCCAGGTCTTGAAGTCGGGCGCGGGGAAGTCGAGCATCGCTTGCCCGATGACGCCGCGCATGCCGGCCCGCGCGGTTTCTTCGGCGACGGCGAACTCGAAGTAGTACATGTCGACATACGTGGTCGTGCCGCCGAGGAGCATTTCCAAGAGCGCCAGGCGCGTTCCTGCGCGGACGAACGCTTCGTCGACCATCTTCGCTTCGGCCGGGAAAATGTAATTTTGCAGCCAGTCCATCAGGGCCTTATCGTCGGCCATGCCGCGCAGCAAAGTCATCGCCGCATGACCATGCGCGTTGACGAGGCCCGGCATGACGATGCGACCCCGCGCGTCGATGGTGCGGGCCGCGTCGTAGCGGGCGGCGATTTCGTCGACCGTGCCGATCGCCGCGATCTTATCGCCGACGATCGCCACGCTGCCGCCGTCGATCACGCGCCGTGCAGTGTCCATCGCGACGACGATGCCGCCGCGAATCACCAAGTCGGCACGTTCCGCTCCCGCCGCCGCATCGCTGCCGGCCATCCCGATCGAAGCCATGAAAACTAGAATCCGTGAAAATAAGATGACTGATGAAGCAGCGAACGGAGCAGGTGGCCCATGCGTGCGAAGACTCATCGTGAAACCGTTCTGAAGATGGAATCGTCGCGGCAGGTCGCCGCACGGGCTTGACATCGCAAGTCTTGGGAGAGCTTAAAATGCCTTAATTCGGGCGGTTCGCCTAGGGTACCCTTTCCTTGACGCCGAGCATACCATGTGATGTACTCTCGAACTTCATTTCTGAGCTCCCGATCGCGAGCGCGTGCCTAGGCCGGATGCCTCGACCTGTCTCTCTCGATCTTTAGCGGCCGAAAGGGTTGCGGCATGTGCGGTATCGCCGGGATTTTCGACTTACGCGGCAAACGGGAGCCCGATCGCGCGGCGCTCGAGCGGATGACGCAGGCGATTCTGCATCGCGGACCCGATGAAGACGGCTACTTTTTCGCTCCGGGCATCGGCATCGGTCATCGTCGCTTGAGCATCGTCGGCCTGTCGGACGGTCAGCAGCCGATCTACAACGAAGATCGAACCGTCGCCGTCATGTACAACGGCGAGTTGTTCGACTATCCGGAACAGAAGGCGGCGCTCGAGGCGAAGGGGCACGTCTTCAAAACCCATAGCGACACCGAACTGCTCGTCCATTTCTATGAGGAATACGGCGAAGGAATGTTCGAGCATCTGCACGGACAGTTCGCGTTCGCCATCGTCGACACGAAGAAGAAGGTCGTCCTTCTCGCTCGCGACCGGGTCGGCATCTGCCCGCTCCATTGGTCGCGCCAGGGGGACACCTTTTATTTCGGCTCCGAGATCAAGGCGATCCTCGCCTCGGGCCATGTAAAAGCGGCGTGCGATCCGCGCGGGCTCGATCATATCTTCACTTTCTTCGCGATGGGAACCCGGCGCACGATGTTCGAGGGAATCTCGTGCGTGCTGCCCGGGCATTACCTCAAGATCCAATTTCGCGACAACGGCGATGCGGCCGATATCGTCGAACGGCAATACTGGGATCTCGACTTCCCGGACGCCGGCGACGAGTACGATCCGGAAGACCCGACGAAGCTCATCGACGAATTCGACGCTACGTTTCAACGAGCCGTCGAGGTGCGGTTGCGGGCCGATGTGCCGGTCGTCAGCTATCTGAGCGGCGGCATCGATTCGGCGATGGTGTTGTCGAACGTCGCCAAGATTCGGGGCAAGGGAATGCCGGCGTTTACGATTCGGATCGTGAACCCGCACCTGGATGAAACGAAGAAAGCGCGCGACGCCGCGCGGCACGTCGGCAGCGAGATGACGGTCGTGCATGTCGACGGTAAGGTGATCTCCGATGCTTATCCGAAGCTCGTCGCCGCGGCCGATTGCCCGGTCGTCGATACGGCTTGCGCATCGCTCTGGTGCTTGGCCCGCGAGGTTCACGATCAGGGTTATAAAGTCGCGCTGACGGGCGAAGGCTCCGACGAAGCGATGGCCGGTTATGTGTGGTTCAAGTCGAATAAGATCATGCGCTGGATGGACTTCGCAGGCTTCAAGCCGAGCGTGGCGATCAGTCGTGCGTTTCGGAAGATCACGAATCGCGGCGTGCCGTTTTCGGAGATGAGCCGCATCGATCGGATGATCGGCGGACCGCACGCGCAATCGGAGATGTACAACTTCGTCTCGCTGTCGCGGAATCGTTTTTACAGCCGCGAGCTGAAGGAAAAGCTCGGCACGCATTTGGCGTTCGAAGATTTGCCGCTCAATATGGAACGGATGCGGCGCTGGCACCCGCTCAATCGTTCGCTCTATATGGGCTATAAGACGATGCTCTGCGGCTTGCTGTTGAATCATAAGGGCGACCGCGTGGCGATGGCGAACAGCGTCGAGACGCGGTATCCGTTTCTCGACGACAACGTCATCAACTTGTGCGCGAAGGTGCATCCGCGCTGGAAGCTGCGACGAGCCCGCTTCGATAAGTATCTGCTTCGCCAAACGGCGACGCGCTACCTGCCGAGCGAGATCGCGCTGCGGCCGAAGGCGATGTTCCGCGCACCGTTCGCCGACAGCTTCTTCGGCAGCGCGCCGGATTTCGCCCATCAGCTGATGAGCGAGGAGTCGCTGCGCAAGACCGGTTACTTCGACGTCGAAGCGGTGCGGAAGCAGTTCCAGGCTTACGTGAGCGGCAACGCTTCGCGCAATAAATTCTTCACTGAGATGGGGATGATCAGCGTGCTCTCGACGCAGCTCTGGCACCATATGTATCTCGGCGGCGGATTGTGCGACCTGACGGACACGAACCCGCAACCGAAGGTCGATCGCCCGGAAGCGGCGCTGGTTTAAAGTAGTAGGCACGTTCCACGTGCCGTAACCACGTGCGCCTTTCCATCGCGACGCACGATCGCGCTCCATTCAGCGTTGTTCAGCCTCAGTTCAATAGCCCCGGATGCATATCCGGGGCGCGAGCCGTGTTCGTAGCTCAAAGCCGCTTGTGGCGGACGGCACGTGGAACGTGCCTGCTACTTTAGTCGTGCGCGCGGCAGGGCCGTGATCGCGCTGAAGTGCGGCGAGAAAAAGTTCGTGCATCGTCGCCCGAGTTCGGTCGGGCATCTTGTCGAAACGTACTCTGCGCAGAGCATTGCTCCCGACGCGGCTTCCTTCGCAAAGGAAGACGGGCCTCGGCGACGATGCACCGGACGACGCCCCAGGCAAGCGAAGCGTTCTTCTCCGGTTTGCAACCCTGAGAAGACCGTCGTGCAGGTTTCGATCCTCGTTTTACGTTCGCTGCGCGCTTCGCCTGAGCACATAGCGACCGAGGATCGCGAAGCGCGCCGGATCGCCGAAGCGATCCAGCACACACCGCAGGCCGGAAGCAGACACCGTGCGATCGTCAGATCGCAGGGTCGACCGGCGTTGCGCTGGACCGACATTCAAGTCGATTGCTTCGAGCCCGAGCGACGACAAGCGGCGCGGCACGAGCTGGAAATTTCCATCGCAATTCGTCGTTGCTCTTAAAGCAACGTGTCGAAACCTCGTAGAGGTCGGAGTCGCGTCCGCTTCACACGCACCCAACATCGCACTTCGCGACGACGATTTCAACGCGAAGAAGTAGGCCAAGTCTGCAAAGTAGCAGGCACGTTCCACGTGCCGTCCGCCACACACGACTCATCACAACCAACGCGGCTTCGTTCGCGCACGACGGAAACGGCCGGTTTACACCGGCCGCTCGCCTCGGACTAGCGCTGCCTACGTCCTGTCGATTTCGTCGTCGTGTCCGGTTCCGTCTCAAGCGAGGCCGCCGCCAGTTCGCGGCATTTGCGGGCGATGCCCGTCGGGTCGAGGCCGAGGTCGGCGAGTAGTTCGCCTCGTTCGCCATGTTCGACGTAGCTGTCAGGAATGCCGAGCCGATGCACGTTCACCGTCGACAGGCGGGCTTCGTTGGCTGATTCCAGTACGGCGCTGCCGAAGCCGGTCATCAGTTGGCCTTCTTCGACCGTCAGCACGAACGGCGACGTCGCCACCGCTTTCAAGATCACGTCGGTATCGAGCGGCTTGATGAAGCGGGCATTCACGACGCCGACGTCGAGGCCTTCGTTACGAAGTTCGGCCGCGGCCTGAATGCACGCGCCGAGCAACGTGCCGCAGCAGACGATCGTGCCGTCGGCGCCCCATTCGATCACTTCGGCCCGACCTTGCTCGATCGGCGCGAACGCGCGCTCGATGTTTTCCGCCGGCGCTTTCGGGTAGCGCAGCGAAGTCGGTCCGTCGTGCTTCAGGGCGAAGTCGAGCATCGCGGTGAGATCGCGCTCGTCGCCCGGAGCCATGACGGTCATGTTCGGGAACAACCGCATGTAGCCGATGTCGAACACGCCGTGATGCGTCGGGCCGTCGGGACCGGTGAGGCCGCCGCGGTCGAGCAGGAACGTGACGGGCAAGTTCTGCAACGAGACTTCTTGAAAGATCTGATCGAAGCTCCGTTGGAGGAACGTGCTGTAGATGTCGACGATCGGCCGGAGGCCGGCCTTCGCTTGGCCGGCGGCGAACGCCACGGCGTGCGATTCGCAAATGCCGACGTCGAAGAACCGCGTCGGGAATTCATCGCGCACGCGTTCGAGGTTCGTCCCTTGGCACATCGCGGCGGTCATGACCGTGACGCGCGGGTTCTCTTTCAACTTCAAGCGAATCGCTTCGCTCGCGACGTTCGTATACGCACGGCTCGAGCTCTTCTTGATCGACACCACGCGCTGCATCTCGCGCTGAAACGGAGCCGGCGTGTGGAACATCACCGGATCTTCTTCGGCCGGGCCGAAGCCGTGTCCCTTCTGCGTGACGATATGCAGCAGCACCGGCCCTTCGGCCTCTTTGCACATCGTCAGATATTGTTTCATCAGGCCGATGTTGTGGCCGTCGATCGGGCCGACGTAGCGGACGCCGAGCTCCTCGAACAACATCCCGCCGTGCATGCCGGCCTTCACGGCGTTCTTCGTGTTCGAGAGCATCCGTTCGACGCCGTCGCCG
>JAIOPP010000162.1 GCA_021413845.1 Planctomycetia bacterium
CGCACGAAATACATCGCCGCCGGAGCCCTCGCCGGCTTGCTGCTCCTGGCCGGCATCATCGTGAAAGTGAGAGACAAAGACGGCAACGTCGTCGCGGAAGTGAACGTCCCGAACGGCGCCACGGTCGAGGTCGTCCCGCAACCAGCGACGTCGGGCACGACTCCGCGCGTCCCGGCATTCGTTCCCACCCAGGCAGCGGCAGCCGGCGACTACACGCTTCGTTTCGCACGCAGCAATAATTCTAAAGTCGAAGCTCCGAATGTCGGGCTCGATGTCACGCAACCGTTTACGGTCGAGGCTTATGTCACCGCGGGCGATAACAGTTCGGGAAGCGGGAATTCGAATTTCATCGACATTCCCGACGAATTCGGTTTAAGGCTTACGAACAACTGTTGGACGTTTTATACGTTTCACAGCCAGGCGGTTTCCGCAACTCCGTATGTCGCTCACCGTCGAGTTCATCTCGCTGGGATACGAACCGCAACGAAGCGTTCGCTCTACGTCGACGGGAAGCTCGTGGACAGCAAGGACGAACCGCAGCCGACCAAGCGCGCCGGCAACGGAAAACTCGGCCCGTTGATGATCATCTCCCCCGGGCCCGACGTCACGATCGATGAATTACGCATCTCGCAGACGGCGCGGCACGACGCGAACTTCACGCCGCAACCGAAGCTCACCGCCGATAAAGACACGCTGGCCCTCTACCACTTCGACGAAGGCTCCGGCGATGTGCTGAAAGACTCCTCCGGCAAAGGCCGCCACGGCAAGATCACCGGTGCCACCTGGGTGAAGTCCGACGGCTCGCCGATTCCGGCCATTTCCACATCGACCGTTCCCGCATCAAACGGCGCCGTCTATCTCGACGACCTGCCGGAAACAGAGCTGAAGGTGTTTAATTTCGGCAAGCACGGTCTCGACACCTCAGGTAAACCGGTCGAATGGCGTGGTCGACAACCGCAGCATTGCTTGTATATGCACCCCCTTACGGATGCCGAGCCTTCCACGGTGACCTATTCGCTGAACGGGCGATTCGAGGCGCTGAACGCAACCGTGGGGCTGTTGAACACGAAAGCAGAAACCACCCTAACTTTCCGCGTGCTAGGGGACGGCCGCGAGCTTTGGAAATCGCCCCTCATTCAAAATGTAACCGACGAAGCCGTCTGCTCCGTATCCGTTGCCTCAGTGCGCGAGTTGCGGCTGGAAGTCATTTGCAAAGGCGGTACCTATAATGTCAACGGCGGCTGGATCGAGCCGCGGCTGACGCCGGCGATTTCGGCGCCGCAGATTCCCGCCGAGGCGCTTACGTTCGGCGGCCATCGCTATTTGCTGGTCGATTCGTTCAGCACTTGGTCGGAAGCCAAGGCCAAGGCCGAGGCGCTGGGGGGCCATCTCGCCACGATCACAAGCAAGGGGGAACGAGATTGGATATTGACGAACGTCTTTCAGAAACGTCCGCGGGGTACCGATCGGAATGATCTAGGGCTGCAGATATTCCTCGGCGGCTCGCATGCCGGAGGCAATAGTTCCTGGACTTGGATTACGGGCGAACCGCTCGACGCTTCGCTGTGGCTGGGCTCCATGCCGACCGTCGTCGAAAAAAGCGGTTTGTCTTGGATTGCCGATGACCGATGGTACAACAAGCCGATCGACGATCGGAACAGCAGGTCGAATTACTTCCTCGTCGAATGGGACACGCCCGGTCCGGCGGCGGTCGCGACGAGCGGATTACCGCCCAGCACCGCCGATCAAGCCACGGTCGCCGCTTGGCTCTTGGAGAACAAGAAGCTCGCGCGCATCGGCTTCGAGATCGACGGCCGGAAACAAAACGCGACCACGGTTCCCACCGGACCGCTTAAGGTGTTCGAGCTGAACTTCAGCAAGTTCAACAACTCCGGGAAGCCGTTGTCGGAAGAGGAAGTCGCGCGGCTGGCCGCGTTCACCGACCTCGAGTCGCTGGAACTTTCCACGCTCACCGATGCCGGACTGGCGAAGCTCGCCCCGCTCAAGAAGTTGAAATCGCTCATCGTCCCCGGCAGCGAGCTCACGCCGGCCGCCGTAGCCACGATCCGGCAGTTTCCGCTGCTGGAGCATCTGCATGCGTTCGGCGACGATGAATGGCTTAAGCCGCTCGCCGGAATGCCGAGTCTCCGGTCGATGGTCTTTTGGAAAGTTAAGGTATCTCCCCAGGCGATGAGTTGGTTCCCGCAATATCCGAACCTCAAGGAGCTGACGTTCTACGAATGCATCGAGGTCGAAAAAGATCCGAAGTCGTTCGTCGCCATCGCGCCGTTGAAAGACTGCAAGAACCTTTCGAAGCTGACCTTGGCCGGCAGTGCGATCAACTCCGCCGACCTCGCCGTGTTGAGCGGGTTCACCCAATTGCTCGAACTCAACCTCAATGCGTCGACGCGAACCGAAGCCGAAGTAAGACAACTCGCCGCCGCATTGCCGCGCTGCAAGATCACTTGGACCGATGCGGCCAATAAGAAAACCATCTTCGAGCCGACCGTAACTACTCCGGCGGCATCGCTTTCGAAGCCGTTGCCATAGGCTCCCGCTGCAACCGGAGCGGCGACGGCGAACGGCTCGCCGATAGCGCCGCTGTCGCCGGCGGTCGTTCGGCGATATGTTGATCGGCAAGTGCAGCGATGCTTCGCGCATTGCCGACGTTGCCTGCCGATCTTTCTTACCGCTCTCACTTGGTTGCACACCGACATGACGACCAACTCCGAAGTTCGTACCGACAATCCTCTCGTCTCTCCCTGGAACGGCTCTTGGGGGGGCGTCCCTCCGTTCGACGTTGCGCGAACGGCCGATCTGGCGCCGGCGCTCGAGGCCGGCATGCGGGAGCAGCTCGAGGCCATCGCGCGGATCACGGCCGATGCCACGCTTCCGTCGTTCGAGAACACGATCGCCGCGTTGGAACGATCCGGCCGAACGCTCGGTAGAGTGCAATCGGTCTACGGCACGCTCACGGCCTGCATGAGCGACGAGCCGCTCCGGCTGGTCGAGAAGGAAATGTCGCCGAAGCTGGCCGCTTTCGACGATCGGATCTTTCAAGACGACAAGCTCTTTGCGCGCATTGCGGCGGTGTACGAGGCCCGTAAGTCGTCGGGCCTGACACCGGAGCAAGAGCGGCTGACGTGGCTCACGTATACCAACTTCGTTCGCGCCGGCGCGAAGCTCGACGCGACCGCTAAGCAAGAACTCTCGGCGATCAACCAGCGTTTGGCCGAGCTCACGACGGCGTTCAGCCAAAACTTACTCGCGTGCGAGACCAACGACGTCGTCTTCCTGACCGAAGAAGCCGAAACCGCCGGCCTGCCCGACGATGTGAAATCGGCCGCGGCCGAAGCAGCGGCGGCTCGCGGTAAGCCGGGCCGATGGGCGATCCAAAACACGCGCTCGAGCGTCGAGCCGTTTCTCACCTTCGCCTCACGGCGCGACCTACGCGAGAAGGTCTGGCGCATGTTCATCGGCCGGGGCGACGGCGGCGCCCACGACAACAACCCGATCATCCCCGAAACGCTCCGGCTGCGAGCTCGGCGCGCGAAGCTGCTGGGTTATCCGACGCACGCGCATTGGCGCGTCGAGCATGCGATGGCGAAGACGCCGGAGCGGGCGCAGGCCTTGATGGAAGCGGTCTGGAAGCCGGCCGTCGCTCGCGTCCGCGAAGAAGTGGCCGACATGCAAGCGGTCGCCGATCGTGAAGGGGCCGGCATCACGATCGAGCCTTGGGACTATCGCTACTATGCCGAGAAGGTGCGAACCGCGAAGTACGATCTCGACAAGAGTGAGATCATGCCCTACCTGCAACTCGAGCAGTTGCGCGAGGGGATGTTCTATACGGGGCGCGAGCTCTTCGGCCTCGAATTCCGCCCGCTCGCTCCGGGCCGCGTGCCCGTGTATCACTCCGACGTGCGCGTCTGGGAAGTGGTCGACGTGTCGGGTACGCATGTCGGGCTGTTTTACTTCGACCCGTTCGCGCGCACGGGGAAGCGCTCCGGCGCTTGGATGAGCGACTACCGCTCTCAGGAACGGTTCGACGGAGCGACGTCGCCGCTCGTGTCGAACAACTGCAACTACATGCGCGGCCGGCCCGGCGAGCCGGTGCTTATTAGTTGGGAAGACGCCACGACCTTGTTCCACGAATTCGGCCACGCTCTGCATGGGCTCTTGTCGGCCGTGAACTACCCGTCGCTGTCGGGCACGAATGTGGCGCGCGACTACGTGGAGTTTCCCTCGCAGATCCTCGAGCATTGGCTCTCGACGCCCGAGGTGCTCGAGCGGTTCGCCCTGCACCACGAGACGGGCCGGCCGATCCCGAAGGAGCTCGTGGCCCGCATCGAGCGCGCGGGAAGGTTCAACGAGGGCTTCCGCACGGTCGAGTTCTTGGCGAGCGCGCTGATCGATATGAAACTGCATCTAGCCGGCGATGCCGCGATCGAACCGGCACAGTTCGAGCAAGAAACGCTCGCCGAGCTAGGGATGCCGCGAGAGATCGTGATGCGGCATCGCATGCCGCACTTCCTGCATGTCTTCGGCGGCGACGGCTACTCCGCGGCCTACTACAGCTACCTCTGGGCCGACACGCTCACGGCCGACGCCTGGGAGTCGTTTACCGAAGCCGGCGGCCCGTGGGATCAGGCCGTTACGCGCCGGCTACGGGACCACGTCTTCTCGAAAGGAAACACGATCGACCCGACCGACGGCTACCGAGCCTTCCGCGGCCGCGACGCCGGCATTGAAGCCCTGATGCGAAAGCGCGGCTTCATGAAGCCGTGAGTCGCGCGAAGGCTTTTTTCCGCTCGCGAGTCGGTCTTACTTTTTCAGCAAGGCGATTCGGCGAACGATGCCATCTTGGGCTGTGGTGAGCGGCGACAAGTCATCGGTCGTCGAGCGGAGTAAGCCGGCCGTGAGCCAGCGGATTTCGGCGTCGTCGGCTGCGCTTTTGGCGTAGTCGAGGAACGCCTCTCGTCCGCGCGGGGGAATCGGCCCTGCGACTTCGAGCAAGAACGCTTCCAGCTGGCGGAGGTCGTCGGCCTTGGTGTAGATCGCGGCTCGAATGGCGATCCCCGTCGCATCCGTGTCGGCCACGCGGCGCTTGGCGGCGTTGGCATAGATGCGGCGGAGCAGTTGAACCTCGGCGTAGAGCTTCGCCATCCGCGCCGATCCTTGCGGGTCGCCTAAGGAGTAGAGAGCGGCGGCCGCATGCATGGCGACGACCCCTTGCCGCAACGCGGCGGGGCTGTTCCAACCGGGCGTTCCGCTCCGGCGGAAGTCGGCGGTCGGCAGCGTGCGCTCGTACAAGCTTTGCAAGATCGGCAAATGCTTTGGATCGTCGAGCCGGCGGAAACCGTCGAGCACGGCCGGCGTCACGTCGGAGTCGGGCAGGAGCTTGAGCAAGCGTTCGCTTGCGGCGGGGCCGCGCGAAGCGCCGAGCAACTCGATCGCAGCGTTGCGATGCGCCGCCTCGGGGTTGAGCGAGTCGCTCCATTTGAGCAACTGTTTTTCCCACGCCGGTTCCGCGAAGCGGGCCAGCGCGCCGACGATCGCCGGCGAGAGCGCGACGCGGATCGGTTTGTCGGCGAAAAGTTGCTCGAAGACGATCCCGGCCGTTTCGGCGTTGGGGCCGATTGCAAAACGCTCCGCGAATTCCGCCGTCAACGGCTGGAAGCGAAACTTGACTTGGCTGACTTCTTCGGCAGCGAGCGGCTTGAGCGTCGACGATGTCGCCGCGTCGGCCGTGCGGTTCGCAGCCGACCAATCGACGGCGCGGCCCAGCAAGCGCGGCCAATCGGTCCAGTCCCAGAACGCGAGCGTTCCTGTCGGGGGCTTACCGTGGGTAGTCAGCGCGCAGGCCACGACGCGTCCTTTGCCGAACGAGCCGCTGACGATCGCGGGCCGCTCGCCGACGCGGAGCTCGACCGTCGCACCTTTCCGCGGCGCTAATGTTTGCGAGTAAAACGAACGAGGTGTTTGGTCGAAAGCGTAATCGCTCGGCCAGCTTGACGCGCTCTCGGCCTTGAGCGGCGTGCCGGCCCGATCGACCGGAATCGGATACTCGGGGGGCATGTCGACCGGAATCATCTCGGCCAGCGGAGTGTCGGCGTAGCCGCCGCGCCCGTAGGCCCATTCGCCACCGAGGACGACGAGCCCGCCCCCTTGGTCGACGAAGTCGCGAAGCATGGCTAACCACTTCGGGCCGAGCGAGGGGGCGTCGATGTTCGCCAGCACTACGGTTGAGTAGCCGGCCAACTGTTCGGGCGTTTGCGGCAGGCCGTACATCCGGACCCCGCCGTGATAGACGTTCATCGCGCGGTAGGCATCTTCATAGAGCACACCGCCGGAATGCATCGCTTCGCGCCAGCGAAACATATCGCCCCACGGTCCGACGACGACGAGCGCCTTGGGGAGCGCCGCCGGTGCATCGGCTGCCTGAGCCGATCCGGTGAGCAAGCAGCAGACTGCGGCGACGAGAGAGTAAATAAAGCGGTTGATCCGGTTCATCGTGCGGCCTCCGTCCAAACTAACATCGTCCAGACACGGTGTTCCGGAATCTCGACCACGTAGCGGTCGCCGACTTTCTTGGCCGTTAACGCTTCGGCCCTCGTCGTCGGCTCGGCACTGAGCGCCCACACGGTCGGCTCTTTCGCGGTCTTGCGGCCGACGTTGAACTTCGTGCGCCACGGCGTCATCGTGCCCGGCTTGTCGGGGGCCATCTCCGGGCTCGGCGGATTGCTGAGCAGATGCACGACCCATTGCGTCCGGCCGTCGGGCAGCGTGCGGCGGCGCGGGAGCTCGCGCCACCAGAGCTGGGAGTCGTCATCGATGGAGAACTGTTCCGCTTCGGCGGTGGTGGGTTCTAGGTCGCCGGCCCAGCAGTATTCGCCGTAGCGGGTCATGAACTGTGCGTAGTTGCCGGGGAGCGGTGCGCTCCAGCCGTAGTCGCCGTAGGGATGCGAGCCGCCGATGAACAAGCTGCAAATGGCATAGAGCCGCATCGAGGCCGAGAAGCCGCTCGCCACGACGCAACAAAGGTGCCCGCCGCGCTTGCGGACCACGTTCGCCTCCGTGTGAATCCGTTCGAGATAACCCTTCCAAGGTCCGCGAACGACTTGGCGAATCTGCTCGTCCATGATCTGTCCGCCGCCGAGGCAGCATTCGTCGAAGAACTTATTCCCCTCCGGCGAGTTGATGTTCTCCGGAATGCCGAAGTTGAAAGACATCGCGAAGTGCGGATCGTGTGCTTGCAGTTGATGTCGCGCGTAGCGAACGTTGCCCAACGACACTTCGGTGCCCGACCACTGTCCCTCTTTCTTATCGTAGAAATCAGGCACCAACTTCTTCATCGTCGCTTCGACGCCTAGCAATTGGAACTCGCCGTGAACGTCCGTGGCCCCCATCGCGCTCCAGCCCGGCGGGTTGTCGAAGCGTGCGCCGTCCCAACCGAATTGCTTGGCCGAGGCGACCGTCTCGGAGATTCCTTTGTCGACCGAGCGGAGCATGCCCATGTTGATGCCGACGTAGTTCCAGATGCCGCTTCGCAGATCCCACAACTTCGGGTCGGCTTCGGTGATCGGCTTCAACCGCAGGTCTTCGACGTCGAAGAACTCGTTCGGCAGGCCGATCCGATCGTGCGTCACCAACTCGGGCGTTTCGCGCCCCCATTCCAAGCCTTCGGGTCCGCTGGCGGTCGGCCAAAGATAGGTGATCATCTTGATCCCCTCGGCGTGGCTCAGTTTCATCCACATTTCCAGACCGGCCCGCGAGTTGTGGGCATCGCCTTGGCCGGTCCACCAGTGATCGTTCTTCGGAGTGAGATCGGTCCAGCTACTCGGTTGCCAGCTAAACGCTTCTTCGACGTTCAGATAATTGCGACGGTTGTAAGCGACGTGATCGGGAAACTGCGCGAGGCGATCATGGAAGTCGAGAAACCCACTCGCCTGCATTGCGGTCTTCCAGATCGGGAAGCTGCACGAAAAGTATTCACTGCGCACGTCGAGCGGTTTGCCCTCGGACAACACCGTCACACGGGCCTCATGGCCGAACTCGCGCGGTCCGCCGGGCCACTCGAAGCGGCAGTTCGTCGTGCCACCCGAGAGCTTAAGCGTTTGCGTCGAGCTATGCACGACTTCGTCGAGGCCTGCGAGCAGGTCGAGCCGCACCTCGGCGTTCGCACCGGCCGAAAGGCTGCGAATCTGCACGTCGATCGGATTCAGTTGATTCGGATAGACATGCACGAACTGCGGTCGAACCGATTCGATCCAGACGGAGCCGGCCGTGAGCGGCTCGAACGTGACACGGTCGAGCAGCAAGGCCGGGTTGTGGAGCGACGACAACGGCATGAGCGGAGCGCTCTCGGCTTTGATCTCGCTCAACAGGTCGTCGCCGCCGGCGATCGACTTCGGCTTCTTCGGCGCGATCGCCACGGCGTCGGGCGAGGTCGGCAGTTCTTCTTTGCGGATCGATTGAACTTTGTCCAGCGCGCCGGTCGACACCTGGGCCCAATCGAGCTGCAACGTCGGGCTGGATGCCGCGAGGATCGTCGTTTCGAGAACGAGCGGCGTGTAGCGGTTGGGCGTGGAATCGAACTGCGTCCAGACGAACGATTTCTTCACCGCGGCAGGGCCGACGCCGCCGAGCGACCAATCGAAGCGAATGCGACTGAGGTTGTCGGCGGCACCGGCATGCAGTCGGGCATAGAGCGTGACTCGATAGCGACCGGGTGCCAACTGCGCCGCCGAAGTTTTTAACTTGTGCGAGCCCTTGAGGCCCGAGGCGACGTCGATGGCGAGCGCTTTCCGCTGCGCGGCGGCCGGATCGGCGACGAGCAGCGTCCGCTCGCCCGAGGCGTCGAACGTGACGACGGCCGGAGCCGGCTCGGCGGAGCTTGCGCGCGAGACCGCCACGGCACAGACGGAGAGAAACAAGAACGAACCGATGACGAAAGTGCGCATCACGGGGGAGCCCAGGCGGGGTGATTAGGCGGGAGAAGCGACAATTCTAGGCTCCCGCCGCGCCGCCT
Source organism: Planctomycetia bacterium (assembly GCA_021413845.1). Taxonomy (NCBI): domain Bacteria; kingdom Pseudomonadati; phylum Planctomycetota; class Planctomycetia; species Planctomycetia bacterium. The sequence goes on from JAIOPP010000162.1 coordinate 9,029, forward strand.
GCGAGCCGCTCGACGGACGATTTACGGAATTCATCGGCGGCTGTTCGCATCGGTGTATCGCTTCGGCGCGGCCCCCCTCATCGAATGATTCGACAGCGAGCCGAGCTCGTGCGATTCACGTTCGCTACTTACTTAGGATTCAGGAGCAAAATGTCCCCTTCCGCTAAGTGCGGCAGCGTAAAGGAAAAGCCGTCACCGTCGGCGTCGGGTTGCACCGGAAAGTCCTGCTCCAACGAGAGCGAGCGGACCTTTGCGACGGCGCCGGCGCCACGCACGCTCACTCGGACGTTCTCTGCCGGTATGTGCGTGATCTTCGGCTGCTCGCGCTCTCCGTTCTCCGACTTGATTTTCCGAACCGCCGTCACGCCGTAGGTCCAATTCATCAACGTGACGACTTGCCTGCCGGTTTTCGGTTGCCGGATTAAGATCCCCTCGATGGTCGGCATACCGAGGTCGACGACCGGCTTGGTTCTTTGCAGAGCCGGGGCCGTTGCGAAGCGACGGCGCGTGTCGTCGAAGTCGCGCTGCATGAGGAAGCGGTCGTTCAAAAGCGGGACGACGTACTCCAGGCCGGCGAAAAATCCGAGCACGTAGGCTTCGCCGCGGCCGTGCGCATGGCGAACGGCCGCCGCCCCGCCGTCGCCGTAGCGGGCGACGACGTCGGCGTCGTTCTCAGGATGAAGAACTTCACGTCCGATGGTGAGATCGAAGCCTCCCTCGAAGATTCCCGATCCGCTGACTCGGGCCGTCGGCTGCGCCGGTGCTGGACCGAGACGACTCTTGTCGTCGTAGTGTTGCAAGGCCGTGGCTCCATACGTTTTCGTGGCTTGCCACATTTCCGGCTCGGTCCGATCTTTCAATCCCAGCACGGGCTGCATGAACTCCAGCGGTCGGCAGTACTCATCCCGCGACAGGCCGAAACCCATCGTCACGAGCGTTCCACCGTTTTCCACCCACTGAACCAGCTTCTTGGCGGCGGCGCGCTCCAGTGCGGGACCGTTGACGTAGATCACGTCGTAGCGTGATAAGTCGCCGTCGCGGATCATCACCTGATCGATCGGGTCGACGGGGAGATGAGCATGCGCCAGCGCCGTGTAGATCCACTTCGCGTTTTCCCAGGCGGCGCTCCACATAGGCGCACCGCCGCTCAGTTGCATCCAAATTTCCGAAGCCCCCGGTTTCACGACCGCGATTCGCGGCGCATGCGTCCATTGCCCCTCATAGAGCACCTCTTCGGCACCGGCGATCAGCCGATTGGTGCGACCGACCGTGGCGAGCATTTCGTCCTTGCTCCCCCAATCGTCTCCTTTAGCGTACGACGGACCGTAGGTGTACCAGTTGATGTAACGCGCACCGCGACTGACGGCCGATAAGCCCCGCTGCATGCCGGCTCCGCGATGCGGCTTGACGTAAACGCCGAAGAGTTCTTGGCCCATGTCGGGCTGCGCCGTCACGACGCGCCCGACGTCGCACAGATAGCTATCCCACGACCAAACCCGCGCATCGCGGTTCGAGGTTTCGTAGATGAAGGCATTGTCCGCCGTTCGATAAAAGTCGAAGAAGTCTAAGCTGTGCCCACCCATGAGGAACGAGTTGCCGCGCATGGCGCCGGGATAATGCCAAGGCTGCCGAGCGACATCGCTCGCGGTGTCGCCTGCGGCCAGTGCCGCACGTTTCTTGGCGTTCTCTTCGCGCGATGCTTTTCGCAAGTCGCCGAAGAGTCGGGCCGAGGAATAGTTGTTGAATCGGAGCGTCCAATAAGCGAGCATCGCCTGGCGTTGGTCGTTCATCCACGGACGGTCGTCTCCCTTGCGGCCCCATACCGCGACGGGTGCGATAGTCGACCAATCGCGATCGCCGAAGTCGGCCGGCGTGAGACCCATGCTTTCGAGATAGGCATGGAACCCGCGCCGACAGTGCGGACAAACCGTGAGGTGCGCTTTTCCTTCCGGCGCGCCATCGACGACCACGCCGATCTCGTCGACCGTCGTCCCTTGCAGAAGGAAGATACCGCGAAAAGCCTGCATCGTCTTCACGGCGGCGGCCGCGGCTTGTTGCTTCGCCGCTTCCACGTCCGGTCCGAACGGACAGCCGGCGTGCGGGGTCGGAGTGCTGCCGTTGGAAACGGGAACCGGATACCCATGCGCGGCGGCGGTGTAACCCCGACCGAGCTGTGCGCCGGTCCCTTCGTTCCGCATCGCTTCGTCGACGAGCAATGACGGACCGTCTTGAAAGCCGTTGATCCCCATGGCGCGGAGAATGCGCGCCTCCTGCTCGACGATCGCCGGTTCCGCATGCCGGACGCCGAGCCGACTCGTAGGGCCGTAGCCGCCGAGATTGGTCACCATCGCAATCCGCTCCGGCTTGGGACCGACGGCCCACGGTTGCCTTGCGGCCCAGTCCGCGCGGCGCTCGACATACGTGACCAGCGGAGTCAGCTTGTCGAGGAACAAGGCGTCGGTCGGTTTCACATCCCCGATCAACTCTTGAAAGGGAATCACGATCGAGGCGATCGGACCGTCGGGCGCCTCGGTCGTGAAGCGCTTGATCGACTTTCCCTCGTAGAAAAATTCGAACTCCATGCGCAGACCGCGCGCGGCTCCTAGAAACTCGCGCCCGCCGCGACCATGCCGGCCCTCGCCGAGTTCTCCTTGATCGCCGCCGAACACTTGGAGGAAGCGCGGCTTATCGGCGCCGCCGGGAACGAATTGCTTGAGAGGGATCTCATCCGACCATTCTCCTAACTCGAACATCGGTGGCTTTTCCACGCGGTTGCGAAATCGGGGATCGACGCTCTTGCCGTCTTGGAGTCCATCGATCGGCGGCGGCGGAGCGGCAGCCTTCTTCTTCGGAGTATCCAACAAGTCGTCGATCCCCTTGCCGGACGATGCGGGCTTGGGCTCCGCCTTCGGCTTCCAAAAGTAGCCGTACACGCGCTCGCCCGGCGCTCCCCAACCTCCGTACTTGTATTGAATCTGCGTCGGCTTAAACGGCGTCAGTTGCAAAATGCGGACCCGAAGCGTGAGCGAGTCGGGCACGTGAAACTTCGCGGCCACCGCATCTTCGACGATCACATCGATCTGCGAAGTCTCCGCAGCCGTGCGCTCTGCGATCGGCGCGGCCGGCGGCTTGTCTTGCGCAAGCACTGAAGCGGAGCATCCGAAAAGAATCATTCCCAGAACGATACCGACGAGGCCGATCGACCGCAGCTTGATTAGCCATGTTCGGCTCGCCGAGGGAACGTTTCCTGATAATCGACGACCTGACATTTTCCCGGCTCCAGTAGATTAAGCGGCATTACTCTTTCGCTGAGTCTAATCAGCCAACGCGGTCGATGCCATGAACACGGAACGGAGCTAGCGACGCGATGCCCATGTCCGGCGATGCCGGAGTCGGAAATGTGCCGCCGGCACCTAGCAATCGCAGTGCATCATGATCGCCGCGATGCGAATCCGGTTCCCCGTCGCTTGCGGCTGCTTCTCGGAATGGACGCGGATCGTCAACTTATGCTCGCCGCCGGAGCGAAGGTTGTCGGCAAGGATGACGAACTTAGTGCGCGGGCTCGCACCGGCTTGACCGTCCCACGCGGAAAGCCGCTGCGGCGGGCCGTCGTCGATGCTCCATTCGATGTCGCCGCCGTCGGGACCGACGAGGAGAAACAACCCGACCGCCGAGCCGGTGAACTGGTGCTCAAGCTCCGAGCCGACGGCCTCAGCCTCAAGGTGCGGGGGTATCTGCGAGTCTGGCTTCGGCACTTTCATCCACCCCGGCGCATACAACGTCGAGCCTTTGATCACGTACGCGCCGTGGAACGGATCTTTCGTGAGCGGCGAGGGGAGTACGACGACCGGTTCCGCCGCGACATCGCCGGCGCGGGCCTCAAGAAACTTTTCGATCGCGCGGAAGCAGATGGCGCTCCCTGCGGCGTTCGGGTGCACGCCGTCGGCGGTCAGCGATTCCCAACTGCTTTTGCCGGTTTTGATTTCGTCGACCAAGGCCCGACCGAGATCGATCTCGGGAACTCCATAGTGCTTGGCGATCGACTTGTGCAGCCCGACGGCCTTCGGCGTTCCGCCGGCTTCGTAGCCGGGCGCGACGTCGCCGACTCGTGGCGTGCTCGCACTACCGCTTGGTTTCGCAGCCGCGCCCCCGAGGCCAAGATCACGGAAGTCGACGCCACGGCCGACGGCGGCTAGGAGTACGCGGCGTTTCGCATCCGCAAAGACCT
>JAIOPP010000163.1 GCA_021413845.1 Planctomycetia bacterium
CACCGGCCTTGGTGAAGGCGGCGAGGCCCACCTGCGGCCCGCCGGTGAGATTGGCCGAGACGTCGAGGTCGATCGTCGCGGCGGAGGACTGGAGGGAGGAGTAGAGGCTGTCGCCGATCGTAAAGTTACGGGCGAGAGTGACGGCGTAGCTTCCCAAATCCAGTCGTCCCGCGATCGTCGCTTGCCCCGCGTCGTTCGCCGCATTGAACGTCAAACCACCGCCGCTGAGGAAGAGGGTGCCGGTACCGGTGTTGATGCTCGCCGCGCCATTCGCACCGTAGCCGCCGCCGAGGGTCAAGGCACCCGTGACGCCCGAGGCGACGTTCGCGAGAGTCAAGCTGCCCCCCGCTCCGGTATTGACCAAGCTCCCGGCGGAGATCGTCAACGAGCCGACCGCGTTGTTGAATCCGCCTAAGTCCAAGACGGCCGAGGGATTGTTGACGGTCAGCGGTCCGGCAAACAAGGCCGGAGCTGAGTTGCCGGCATAGACCGTGTTGTCGGCCCCGAACGCGAGGGTTCCTTCATTGACGAAGATGGCCGACGCCGAAGTGCTGGGGAACGTGCTCGGCGCGGACAGGATCAGCTTACCGCTGCCGGACTTATTGATGACCGTCGCGACCGTCGCGCCGGTGGGGGAGACACCGCTGATCGGCGCGCTGACCGTCAAGACTCCCGAGCCGTTCACGAAGAAGTTCAGACCGTTCGCAGCCGCCAAGCTGCCGACTCCCGTCGAACGCTTGATCTCGAAGTCGTCCGACCCGTTCAACATGATGCCGCCGGCCGTAATGGTGAGCGTGTTCGTGCCGAGCTCGAGGAACTTGCCCGCCCCTGAGCTTTCGATCCGCAGCGTGTTGATCGTCGTGTTCTGGAACAGCGAGTTGTTCACCGTGGCCCCGGTGAACTTGGTATCGAAGGTCGTCTGCAGGGCCAGGGCATCGAACCCGATCGTATTCGCATCGAGCACGGCCGAGACCCCGTTAGCCGCGTCGTAGGTGGCGAAGGTGGTGACGCCGCCCGTGGTGACCGTCATGTAGCCGATGGTGCCGATGGCTTGTCCCATGAACAGCAACCGGGGATTCGCCCCGGCGCTGCCGAGCGTCCCCAAGCCGGAGGTCGTCACGTTCAACGTGCCGCCGGTGCCGGTGCGGGCGACGGCCCCGTTAAAGGAGAGTTGCAGCGACGAGCCGGCTCCGGCGCCGTTGACGAGATTAATCGTCGAAGCGCCTCCGGCGAGGGTCAGCAGGCCGAGTTGTTCGCCCGAGGCCGCTGTAGAGAAGCCGTCGATCCGGAAGGTCCCCCCTTGAAGCGTCATCGGGAGCGTGGCGGCGAGGCGGTCGGTATTGTTCGTGCCCGAATTGTCCAAGCGCAAAATGCCGCCCGGATTGACCGTCACCCCCGCCGCCGCAACCGTCGGCAGGACGCCTAAGCCGCTGAGAGTCAACGTCCCTTGATTGACGTTGATCGCCCCGGTGAAGGTGTTTTGGTTGCCGGTGATCGAGACGGTGCCGGTCCCGGCTTTGTTGAGGGTGAAACCGCCGTGAATGAAGCCGGCGAGCGCCGTGGTACTGTCATCCGTGTTGATCGTCAACGTCCCGGTCGAGCCGTTGAGCGTCCCCCCGGCATCGACTTGGAGCGACTTCAGCATTTGCGGTTGTGCCAACAAATACAGAGCGCCGCCGTTGCTCACCGTCACGGCGGTCGTGAGCGGCAACGCATGCGCAGCGCTGATCATCAACATCCCCTGGTTGACGGTCGTCGTCCCGGTCCACGAGTTGCTGAACGAATTGTTGCCCAGCGCCAACGTTCCGAGACCGGTCTTGAACAAATTGCCCGTCGTCCCCACGAGCGCTCCCAAGAACGCCGCCGGACTGGTTTCATCGGTGCCGATCACCAAGGTACGATCGCCGAAAGCCACCTTCCCGACCACGTACGGAACCGTCGGCGAGCCGATGGCTCCGCCCGTAAGCGAGCCGAGGTTGGCCGTCTGCGTGAGCGGCGTCGAGGGACCGAACGGCAAACCGAGAGTCTGATTGACCGCCGAAAGGTCTAGGGTCGGGTTGACCGGGCCGGTCATCGTATTGATGAAGGAGATCGCCGAATTGGCCGACAAAGAAGCGGTCGAGGACAGCTTCAAGGTACCGGCGTTGATCGCCGTCGTGCCGGTGTAAGTGTTCGCCCCCGCCAGGCTCATCACGCCGACGCCGAGCTTCGTGATTCCGATGTTGTTGCCGGAGATCACGCCCGTGACGCTCAAGTCGACCGCCGCTCCGCCGAGCCCGGGAACGACCGTGAACGTGCGCGATGCAGTGCCGAGATTGAGCTTGCCGCTGATGACGGCCGCATTCGTCGAGTAGGAAGTCGCCGTCACGTTGCCGCCGAGGAAGATCGTGCCGGTGGTCGACATTCCCAAGCTGCCGCCCATCATGTTCACGGCCGCGGTGTAGAGCGAGCCGCTCGTCCCCGTCACGCTCCCCATCTTCACGGCGTTGAGCGAATCGCGCCCCGAGAGGATGTTCAACGGGCCGCCGATCGTCTCGGAGAAGCTCTGTAGATTGAACGTGCCGCCGGCGTTGACCGTGATCACCGAGGCCGCGGCGTTGTTGATCTGCTCGTCGGCATCGAGCCGGACCGTCGCCGCGTTGCCGAAATTGTCGCCGATGACGAGCTGCCCCGTCCCGATCGCCACGCCGCCGGTCGCGCCGAACACGCCCGTCTTCGCCAACGCCAATGTTCCGGCGTTGACCACGACCGCACCGCTGTTGACGTTCTGCGTCACGAGGCCGCCGCTCAAGCGCATCGTACCATCACCGCTCTTGATCAAAATCCCCGCCCCGCTCAGCGACGCCGTGACGTCGAGGTCCACGAGCGCCGTGCCGTCGGCGACGATGAAATTACGCGGGCCGGCCAAAGCCAACGCCCCGTCGAGGGTCACCATGTTGTTGCCGGTCGTCGTGACGTTATTGATCACCGCCGCCCCAGCTAAGCTGAGGTTCCCCCGCAGCGTCAGCGGGCCGTTCGTCGAGTCGAGTTGTAAGACCGTGGTGTTGTTCAGCGGGTTCTGCAGCGACAACAAACCGCTCGTCGGCAGATTAATCGTGCCGCCGCTGTAGACCAACTTGCCGATCGTTTGCGCGAAGTTATTGAACTCCAACGTCCCGCCCGAGACCGTTACCGTGTTCGGTGCCAAAGTCGGAATCGTTAGCGTTGTCGCGAGCGGGTTGACCGCAGCGGCAATGTCGAACTGCGCCATGGCGGCGACCCCGAAGGGGATGCTGGTACCGGTGCCGATGGTTTGGTTGGCGTTCGCGGCCAAGGTGATCGTGTTTCCCACGATATTAGTCACCGTGCTGTTCAACAACGTCGAACCGATGGTGAGACCGGTGGGAACCGAATTCACCGTCACGGTATTCGTCGAAGTGCTGCTGAGATTGACCGTCACATTCCCGCCGTTCGTCGGAGCCAAGGTCAAGCTCCCCACGCCGAGCCCGTTGGCGACGTTGAAGCTCAACGTCCCTTGATTGACCGTCGTGAGGCCCGTGTAAGTGCTCGCGACGTTCAGGCGCATCGTTCCCGCCCCGGTCTTGGTGATCGCGGTCTGCGCGCCGCTCGCGGTCAGGGCACCGTTGAAGTTGAGGTCGATCAAGGCTGGTCCGTTGTCTACGTCGATCGTGCGGGTCAAGCCCGTACCGGTGGAGTTCAAGTCGATCTGTGCCGCCGCGGCACCGATGATCGACTGGTAAGGTCCGCCGAGTCCTGCGTTCACGGCGAGGGTCGGAGCCAAGATCGTGGTTGGAGCGAGGAACTTGATGCCGCCGCCGGAAGTGCCCGTGAAGCGAAGCGGAGCGGCGACCGTACCGCCGGTCACCGTCAAGGCGTTGGTGTCGGTCGAAGTCAAAATCAACGTTCCCGTGCCGCCGACGCCGGCGCCGGCCGTCGTCGAGACGAGCGTGAGGCTCTTGATCGTTTCATTGACCCCCGCACCGCCCAGAGTCATGACTCCCGTGGCGTTGAGGTTATTGATCGTCACGTTCATGGCGTCCGCGATCTGCTCCGCGTTCGTCAGCGTCAGCGTGCCGGAAACCACGTTCAGCACGGTGCCGGGGACGGCGGTGATTCCCGGCGCACGGGCCAGCGTCAGGCCGCCGTTATTCAGCGTCGTCGAGCCGGTATAGTCGTTCGCAAGGCTGCCGCCGAGCGAACTCGAACCGAGCGTGGTCACTCCCGCACCCGAGTAGACGACGCCGACGGTGGAAGCCGTGCCGGTGATGAAGCTGTTGAGGAGCAACGTCGAGGCGGTGTTGTTGACGTAGAGCGGGTTGGCGCCCGCCGTAATGCCGCCGCCGGTGATGGTGTTCGCCGTGCTGGACAACAAACCGCCGCTCGTGAGCGTCAATATCTGGGCGTTGTCCCGCATCGTCACCGTGGCGGCGCCGGCGAGATTGAGGGAGTTGACCGTTTTCGTCGTGATCGTGTCCGAAGGATTCCCTGTGATTCGGACATGGAGTAGAGGATCCGGGACCGTAACGAGGTTCGTCGAACCCGCCGTGTAGGCGACGACCCCGACGTTTGCGGTCGTGCCGTCGTAAGCCGCGAACTCGGTCGGCGTGGTGGAACCGGCAGAGGCGAGATAGTTCGCTCCGAGGAAGGCCGAGGTGCCGGTCCCGAGGCTGGTGATATACACGTGCGCGGCGCCGGCTCCGCCACCAAGGTTCGGTGTGATCGATCCGGTGAAGGCGGCCACCGAGGTCGTGCCGGTCAGGCCCGCCAGCGAAGCAAGGGTCAGGTCGACGTTGGCCGCACCGGTACGGTTGATATTGAACGTATTGAACCCGCCGAGGAGCGTCACCCCGGCGACGGCTTCCGACACCGGCGTGGCACTCTGATTCGTCAAATTGATCGTGCCGCCGAGCATCGAGATCGCCACCGCTCCGGTGCCGGTATCCTTCAAACGATCGGCGACGGTCGCCACGGTGTTATCAAGAGTCAACGCACCCCCTTGGTTTAAGGTGAGGGTCGGCGTGCCGCTCGTCGGCAGCCAAGCACCGGTGCCGACCGTCGCATTCCTGCCGAGCGAGACGGTCGCATTGGTCACGATCATGTTGCCGTTGAACGTATTCGCCGTGTTGTTCAACGTCAGCACGCCGCCGGCTTGCAACCCGGTGACGTACAAGTTCAAGTTTGACGCGGTCGAGGTGAGCGCTCCCGAAATATCGAAGCTGCGGGCCGTGGCCGTCAAGGTCGAAGGATCTTGCAGGAAGATCGTCGAGTTCGACACGCCGACCGCGACCGTACCGCTGAAGATCGGGTTCGTCGCCGGCGCGCCGACCGCACCCGCCAGAGAACCGCCGTTGAGGGTGATGTTGTTGGCGAAGGTACCGACGACGCTCGCCGAAAGGGCTCCGCCGTTGATGGACACGGGAGAAGAAGCCGCGGTCAAACCCAAGGCGCCGACGTTACCCAATTGAAGCACGCCGCTGTTGATCGTCCAAGTTCCGTTGTTCGTGGTCGCCGCACCGCCGAGCACGATGCGACCGAGACCGCTGACGGCGACGTTGGCGGCACCCGCGAAGTTGATGCCGTTGGTAATCGTAAAGACATCGCTGGTGCCGGAGAGCGCGGCGGTAACAAACGCGATGGAATTGGTGCTGGTCTGAAGGGTAACGCTGGCGCCGGACGCGATGCTGAGACTATTGGCGAACGTATTGTTGAACCCGGCAGCGGTGCCGGTGCCGCGTAGAGTGCTCCCGCTTGCGAGCGAGATCATACCGGCCGTAGCGACGACGCCGGCGATTTCCAGCGTCGCACCGGTCTTCACGTTCACCAAGGCTCCCTGGGCGTTAGTCGACCCGCCTAAGGCCAAAATCTGACCGAGCCGGAGCGTGCCGCCGTTCACGTTGATGACCGATCCCGCCGCCTCCGCACCGGTGGCGGCGTTCAACAACACCGTGCCCGAGCCTGCGGTGTTGATATCCAACACGCTCGTCCCAGACATCGTCAGACCATTCAGCGTGACTTGCGAATATAGAGCTCCGCCGCCGACGTTGATCACCGAACTGCTCGCTCCCGACGTGCCGTTGATCGTCGCTCCCGCGAACGTCACGCCGACGCCGTCGTAGTTGGCGGAGTTGACCGTCAACGTACTGGCCGTGCCCAAGGTGAGAATTCCCGTTCCCAACGTATGCGTGACCGCCGGCGTGCCGATGGGCTGCTGATTGGAATAGCCGTTGCCGTAGCCGCTGATGCCGGTGATCCCGTTGAGAATATCGGCCGTAATGGTCAGCGAACTGCTGTTGGCGATCGTCGTGGTCGTGGTCGTGTAGGCCGTGCTCGCGTTCGTGCTCGCCAACAATTCCAGCGTCGCACCCACGCCGGCGGTGGCGGACGTGTTGACGGACAAAGCCGTGGTGCCGAAGCTACCGGCCACTAAGCCGCGCAACGTCCCGGCGTTGACCCCCGCCGAGGAGTTCAACGAGGTCGTGCCGCTCATCACGTTGGCCGCCGTAAGCACCAACATGCCCGGGCCCGTCTTCGTAATGCCGTTTCCGGCGCCGGCGATGATGCCGCTCAGTTGCAAGGTCATCCCCGTCGCGATATTGAGCGTCGGAGTTCCCGTCAGAGTCGGGATCCCCGCGATGTTGAGCCAGTAGCCGTTGGCCCCCGTCACGTTCAGTTGATTACCGGCGATCGCCAACGCACCGTTCAAGGTCAGCACGTTGTTGCTCCCCGTGCCGTTGTTCTGCACGTTGATCACCGAAGCCGTCGCTCCGGTAGTGCCGTTGATCGTCAACGTGCCGGTCGCGTAGGCTTGCGACGTGTTGGCGCGAATGTCGAGCGTGCTGGTCGTACCGAGGGTGATGGGCGCGGTACCGAGCACGGTGTTGAGGTCAAGCGCTTGCAACGTTCCGGCGCTGACGGTAATCAGACCGGCGCCCGTATTGGGCCCGCTCAACGTCAACATGCCGGCGCCGACTTTCGTCAGGCCTCCCGTGTTCGTCAATAATCCGTCGAACGTCGTCGAAGTTGCATTGCCGACCGTCAAGGGAAAGGTTGCCGTCGCGATCGTCACGCGACCCGATCCGGACAGGGACCCGATCGTCTGAGCCGCGGTGTTGACGGTGAACGTAGCATTGTTATTGACCGTCACGAGCGCGCCGGAGCCGAGCGACGTGGCCGCCGAGGAAGTCACGAAGCCGCGATTGATCGTCAAGATATTATTTGCGGTAGTCAAAGCACCGGTGCCGGTGAGCGCCAGGATGCCGCCCCCCTCCTTAACGATCGTGCGCGCGACGCCGCCGTCCGCCAACGTAGCCAACGTCAACGTCTCCAAGCCCGCCGCTGCATTGACGACGCCGTTGTTGACGATCGTGAACGTCGTGTTCCCCGAAAGCGTGATCGTACGGGTGAACGTCGCACCGTTGGCGACGTTGACCGCCGACACCGGACCGGCCATCAACGTCAAGCCGGTCGCACCGGCGCCGAACGTCAGATCTTGCAAACCCTGCACGAAGCCGGAATCGGTCAGAATCGTGGTCGTGCCCACGGCGTTGGCGTTGACGTTCACGGCCAAGTTGCCGCTCGCCGTCGTCGGCGCGAGGCTGAGCACGCCGGTGCCGTTGAGAATGATGGCTCCGCTGCTCAACGGGTTCGTGGTGCCCGAGGCGGCGACGAGACGCAAAGTGCCCGCACTCACCGTCGTCGTACCCGTTCGGCTTGAGGCGGCTCCGCTGAATATCGCGATGCCGGTTCCTATTTTCGTCAACGCGGTGGCATCCGCAGCGAGCGACGCAGTCGAAAAGAGGATCTGACCGGTGCCGCCGATGGTCGCGGTGCTGAACGTCACCGCACCCGAGACCGTCGAGGTGCCGGAACCGGAGTTGATCAACGCACCGTTGCTGCCGACCCCCGCACCGGCGATCGTCAATGGATCGGCCGTGCTGAAGCCGGCCAAGTCGAGCGTAGCCCCGCTCGTCAGAACCGTCGCACCGCCGACGGCACCCAAAGCACCGGCACCGGCGAGCTTCAAGGTTCCCGCGGCGACGTTGAACTGACTGGTGTACGTGTTGGCGGCGGCGGTGCCGCCCAGCGTGAACACACCGGTGCCGTTTTTAGTGATCAAGCCGGAGCCGGTAATTCCTCCCAAGTTCACCCCGCCGAACGCGCTGTCGGTAGCGCCCGACCCGAAGGTCAGGGTAAAGGTACTCAAGTTGATCGTGCCGATACCGGTGATCGCATTGTTCAAGGCCAGATTGGCCCCCAAGTTCAACACCGCACCCGCCGTGCCGAGATTGACGAGCGCCCCGGCTACCAGATTACCCGTTGCACCCGTATTCAAAGTCGGAGCGGTCGGGGCGAGAACGCCCGGGGCGAGAATGCCGGCATAACCGATGTTGATAACCGTCGAAGCCAAGGTCGCGGCGGCACCGAGAGTCAAAGATCCCGAAACGATTCTCGTCTCCCCCGTATAGCCGTTGGCAGCGTTCAAGGTGACCGCCGCGGCGTTCGTGCCGTTGATGATCAGCCCGACGCTCCCCGTGCCGTTGATCGCCTGGTTGAAGACTTGAGTGCCGGTCGTGTTGTTGCCGAGCGTCAAGGCGTTAGTGCCGAGATTCACCACGCCGCCGACGGTAAAGATGCTCGTGGAGTTGTTCGTCCAGGTTTGAGGCGCCGCCACGGTGATGGAGAGCGCGTTCGCGCCGAAGCTGCCGACGGTTGTGGGCTGGGCACCGGTATTGAGCGTGATGCCGGCCGAGCCGAGGCTAAGCACATTCGACGCCCCGTTGCCCGTCAACGCGTAGCCGAAGCCGCCGTTCGACCCGAAAATCAAACCACTGACGTTGACAGTCGAAGCACTGCCTATCAAGACGGAATATGCAGCCCCCAGCGTAGCTCCGTTGCCGAACTGAATGATGTCATTCGAAGTGGCGAGATTCTCGGTCGAATCCAAGGGATTGAAAAAGTTCTGGCTCGTTCCTTGATTCCAATTAAACGCCGAGAGGGGTGTGCCGGTCCATTCGGTGACGCGGTTGGTGGGACTGCCGTCCATGTCGAAGATGTAGTTCGCCGCGAACGTATTCGACGGGACGCCGGTGATCATCGTGGCCCCGATCATCGCGAGCGTCAGCGCCCAGCGACCGGCCTGCCGACGATTGCGCCGCACGACGACCATTTCCGACAACCGCGACGGCAAGGTCGCAATCGCTCCCGCGAGCCGACGCCAAGCCGCCGGTGAACGAACCGCAGCCACCAAGTAACGCAAAGCAACGACTACGTGCGCGAGCGCTCCGACAAGCACCGACACGCCGAGCGCCGTCGTCAGCAGCAGCACCTTGAGATGCTCATGAAGCTCGGCGCTCAAAGACGAGAACAAACCGTCGACCCGACCGACGAGACGCTCCAAAGAAGCCACGGTCTGCGGCCGCGCATCCGGGGCGCGCGCCAAACGACGCGCCACAAAATAACAAACCGCAAACGTCACCGAGAACAACCCGCAACCAAACAAGAAAACCAACCCTGCCGAAAGCGACGGAGTTTTACTGACGTTCGAAACAGGCAAACGAATCGGCGGAGGAGTGACGGTCAAAGGAATACTAGAGTTAGCCGTAACTTGCGATGCAGCCGGAGGTTCTAAGAGCAAGACGTTGGGGCTGACTTTCGCCTCGAGCGAAAACACGGACTGAAAGCCGATCGATTGCTCGGCAAACGAAGGCTGGAACGGCGACGATGAAAGGTTCATCGCTTCGCGAGGTTTCGCGAATTCGTATGGAATCGCCGGAACTCCGAGCTTCACTTCATCGGCTTGCGAACTCATGATGAGCCCGCAAGGAGATATCGTGAAAAGAATGCCGAGCAAGACCCGAGCTCCGACGCGAGACCGCGTCGACGAACTTCCGTTTACGTTCATAAGCTTACCGATTTCAAACATTTCTGAATTCTCAGAACAACGACCTTTAACCCGCCTCTAACCCACCCAAACTTCCGCAATGAGCATGGTGGAAATGGAATTTCCAGCGTGACTCATCGGACAACATGTCACTACGTTTAATGCGTTTTATTTGCCCAAATTAACGGGCGCAATTTCGTTTTTTTTGGGAAAAATCCGATCTTTCCGAAAAAACGGAGTGCCGATCAAGGCAAATATACCTCGCAAAAACTGCAGTAATTCACCGTGATTGAGAATAAGCGATGCTGGTAATGCCGCAAGTAATTTAATAAAAAATCGCCGAAAGTCCTTTTGGCACCCCCACTAAGGGCTGCACGGCTGCGCGATTATCCGCAATCTGCGCTTCTTCTACTTCCACCCCCGTTAGAGGTGCCGGCAGAATATTTAAGCAGACTTCTTGCCGTAAACCGATTTCCGATCAATTTTGCGATTTGTCGATATGGGCAGGCAATGCCGGCAGCGAAGCAGTTGCGGAAGATTGGGAATGCCGCAGAAAGTCCATGGGATATCTAAGGACGGGATTTCCAGGTGTAAAAAAAGGCAGGGGAGCCATTTAGCTCCCCTGCCTTCAAAAGCAACTGAAACTCTCGATCGGAACGACTTAGTCGTCCTCCCAAGAATAGTCCTTACTCGTTCTTACCGCCGTTCGTAGCCGGCGGAGTGGTAGGCGTTGCCGGCGTAACGGGTGCCGGCGGAGTAATCACAGGGGTCGTGGGCTTCACCTCGACATTGCCTGTCGCCGGTGCGCTTGTAACACCTCGCAACGCATCCAGCATCCGTTCGGCTTCTGCGCGATGCTTGAAGACCCCCTTCGTCCCTACGATTCCTTCCAACAGGGCTTTCGCACGGGTCAAGCCTTGCGGAAATTGCGCCGAAGGAAGAGCGGCGTACGTCTTAGCCATATAGTAAGCCGTGTCCGCCGAGACTTGCATGTTCTTCTCTTGCTCGAAAGCGGCAAAAATCTGGGCCGCTTCGCCCAACTTGCCGGTCTTGTAATAAGTCCAAGCGAGCGTGGCTAACGCGACCGGCGACTTCTGATTCAAACGTGCCGACAATTCTGCGATACGAACCGCCTTGGCCCGTTCCGTTTCATCCGGCGATTCGATCAGCACCAGCGCCAAATAGTTGGCGGCGAACAGATCTTCCGGCGCTTCTTGATTCAACTTCGTAAACGAGCCTTTGGCTTCCGGTGAATTCGCGAAGTATTGCAACACGGCCGTCAACTGCTTGATGGCCGGCGAATCGGCGTCGACCTTAGAAGCTTGCTCGGCATACTTCTGCGCCTCGTTGAACTCGCCTTGCCCGAGGTACCATTGCGACAGAGTCGAGTTCACGCGACTCGCCTCTTTCTTGTTGGCCGACAACTCCGTCAGCTTCTTAACGATCTCGGCAATTTCTTTACGTGCTTCGTCGATGTTGCCCGCACCGGTTTGCAACTCGATCAAAGCGAGCTCGGCCGGCGGCACGGCTGGAAGCTCGTCTTTGCCCTTCACGGCATCGTCAGCGACTTTATACGATTCCAAGAAGAGCTTACGCGCTTCGGCTACTGCAGAAGTGTCTTTCGGATCCTTCATGAAAATCAACCGCGCCTTGCGATACAGCGCGACGGGATCTTTCTCCGAAAGCGCCAACCAAGCGTCGACTTCGACGAGGCCTTGCTTCCAATTGGCACGTTGTTCGCAAACACTCACACGGCCCGCATAGACGTTCTTTAAGAACGTGTCTTTCTGCGCCTGAGTCCAAGCCGGAGCTTCCGGGCTGAGAGCCAGAGCCGCCGCTTGTTGGAAGAGCAGGTTGGCATCGGCCAGCCGGCCTTCGAGCAACGCAAGATTGCCCAACATCATATAAGGTTCCGGAGCGCCTTGATCTTGATCGACGGCCTTATCGAGGAACTGGCGTCCGACCTTCACAAGGTTCTGATCGTTGACCGCGAAGCAGAGGCGCGCCAGATAGACGTTCGGCGACGACAAAGACTTATCGAGATCTTTCGCTTCCTTGAACTTCGCTTCCGCCGTAGGAGCGTCTCCCTTTTGAAAAGCGCCGATGGCATCGGTGAAAAGGGTGCGCAACTTACCGATGCGATCGGCCGCGGCCTTCGACGCTTCGTCGGTGCCGGTCGGTGGCGTAAGCTGATTTTTTTCCATACCCAAGACGCGCACGACGACGTCTTCGGTCAGAACCGCCGCAGGGCTCGCACTCGGAGCTGGAGCCTGAGCTTGCACCGATGCCGCGGTCAAGGCAACGACCAACATCAAATGGGATGCAAGCGACCGGGCCATCCAAGACCTCAACTTAAATTTCATGTTTGCTTCTCCTCGATAAACAAAAAAGGTGTATCCAATCTCTCGTGCTCCACGGCAACGAATAGACTTCGATCTCAACTATTCCCGTATCCCCGACGCTCCGTCCGAAAAGATCGAAACCGGCGGACGCGCAACTACTTCAAAGGCTCTCTTTTCGCAGCCGCCGACTGTGCCATGCGGTGAAATTTTTCAGCGTTGATTCGCTGCCCCAACTTCAAATAGGTTTGTGCCAAAAGTTCGTAAACTCGCGATTCGTTCGCAATTCGCAATTTTAGTGTAACATCCTTTTCACGGGCATCTACCGCTTGTTTTAGATCTCCTAATGCGTTGGTATACTGGCTAGTTTGCAGATAATAAAACGCCCGCACGACCAGCAAATCCGGGTGAGTCGGCCAGATCTGCAGTCCCTTCTGCATGATCTGAACTCCCTCGTTTTTCTCCATCCCCGGATACCTGCGTTCGATCACCGCCTCGGCAACCTCGGCGACGACCGAAGGAGTTTCAGGATCGTTCGAAGCGAAGCTCGCTTTATAGTGCTGATCTGCAAGTTGCGGTGCGCCTCGATGATCCGCGTCGAAACCGAGCATGAACTTCGTGATCCCGCGGCTGCGTGCCTTCTCCGACAAGCCGGCCAATGATTCGCGCGCCAGGAGTTGCTCGGCAGGCGAACGAATCAAGGCCTGCAGGTATCTTGCGACAACCAAGCCGTTACCCGCATTCAATTCGAAGGAATTTTTCAAAGCTTGAAAAGGAAGAGCCGGAGCGCTGGGCATCTTTCTCTGAATATCTTGCGACATCAGGAAGTAGACGTTGCTCAGCTCGTGGTCCAATCGCGGATCGGGTTTCCCGATTCGGCCCTTCTCAAGAACATCCGTCGCTTGCGTAAATTCCTGGACGACGGAGAGAGCTCGCGCGAGTTCGAGCCGCGCCACGACGTCATCGTCGTTAAACTGGACTTTGACTCGCAACGAATCGATCAAGTTCTGCATGACCAAACGGGCTTCACCGAAGTTCCCCTGCAAAGCCAGCACGCGACCCAGCTTGGAAGCAATGTTGACGTCTTTTCCATCGCATTGCTGAAAGTGGACCTTCGCTTCGCCGAGAACGGCTTCGGGAGAAAGCTGCAACACGTTGATCCCGTCGTTCTTCAGAATCGAATACGAGAGGAAATACAACTCTCCTAAAAGGCGATGAGCTTCGTTCTTGTCGACTTTGTCGCTCCCGAGCGAGCGTTTGAGGTGGGCGACCGCGGCTCGATACGGCTCTCCGTTATCGCGCGGAAGCGGCTTCGCTAGAATTTGCTTTGCCATCCACAAATGCGCCGGTCCGAAGCCGGTGTCGACGCGCGGCGCGAGCTCGGACATCATCGTCAGCGCGCGGTCGTTGTCGCCGCTGCCGAGATAGAGCAACGCCAAGTTGAAGCGATACATCATGTCTTCCGAATCCAGTCGCGCCAACGAGCGTGCATAGAATAGCGCATGCTCCATTTCGACTTTCTGAATCGCCGGATCACGTACCTTCAATGCCGCTGCATAAGACTCGTTCAGTCCCTGATGATACATCGAGGTGAGTTCGTTCCGGTCTTTGCGTAGCATCGTCAGCGAGAGAATAACGGGAACCGCAACGATCACCGCCGGCAAGCCGGTCGCTAAGTCGCGCAGCCGCATCATGCGCGGCCAGCTGACCACGGCAGTGTAGAGCACGCGCACCAGCGAAACGATCAGATGCCAGAGCGACCGAGGAAGCCAGAACAAGTAATAGGAAAGAATCCCGGACCAACTCCGAACACCGATCCCCGACGTGAACCAGCGACCGAGCCCTTGCACGGCTCGAATCGTTTCGTAATAGGGAACCAGCACGAAGATGCGAAAGAGCTCCGAGAGCCCGCGTACCGGTGCCAGCAACCAATGGCTCCAACCGCGACGACGATTCATGGCATCCCTCCCGCCGGCAAAGGCGTAAGGGTCGAATGAAGCAGTCCGCGAAAATGCATAAACAGAGCGACCGTCTCAAGTCGATCCGTTTCCGTCGGCGCAGCAAGGTCTTGAAGGATGACTTGCAATTGATAGGTCCGAACTTGATCGTTCATGCCGCTTCCGGACGCGCCCAACGTAGCCAACCGCCGACGGTAGGTCTTCAATCGATCGCTAAGCAGGCGAAAAATATTTCCTTCGGGAACGGGGATCGGCATCCTACGATCATTGAAACATTGATAGACCACGAAGCAATAATCGTTTTGTTCGGGACGACGCATCGAAGTATTCACGAAGCGCTCGCCAGGGTTGATCGCCTCCGGCTTACCGGGAATTTCGGGAACCGGCACGACGAGCCGTTGATCGATCGTCCAGCCGTCCGCGGCATAACAAGTCGCGAGTTCGTGCCAACCTAAAAACGGATAGTCCAAGGAAACGATGATCTTTTTGTTGCCTTTGCGATAGCGCCAACTTTGCGAGTGTGCGCCCCACTGAGAATCATCTTTGCGCTGCAAAGATTGGAATCCTTCCGCAGCGCGTGTCCAACCCTTAAACGATTCCGGCGCAAAAGACTCTTCGAGCCCGTTCAGCTGGACGGGGGAAGCGGTGGCGTTCGGAATCCGCAACTGCGGCAGCCAAATGAACAGCAGCAAAGCGGCGTAAAAAACCTGAAAGAAAGGAGAGGCAAATATGGTTTGCTTCGGCGGCGACAAGCGAGTGGGACCGTCCAGCGTCGAGGCGTCCGCGTCAGCACTTTCTTCCGAGCCGTCGCGACCGCCGAAAATCCCATACGGCAGGAAAAACCAAATCAGATGTGCCGAGCTCACGATCAATCCCAGCGTGAGGGCGAACAAACCTACGGCTAGCGCATCGTGCATCCAACCTTTATCGACGGGCAAGCCCATCGTGGAGTTTAGATAAGCGACCAGCACGATGCGAGCGACGTTCGCCGTCCAGACCCAGAACCAAGAAACGACCAAGATCAAGATCGCACGCCACCACGACATTCGCGTCCAAAGGATATAGAAAACCGTGCAGGCGGTGATTGCGAAGAGCGACTGAATTCCGCTGCAAGCCTCTTCGACGAGATAACGCTTGGTCGGGGTTTCGACGACGTTTCCGTCGAGGATGTGCGCCTGTCCGATGTAGTGGAGCAAAGCACTCGCGCGTCGCGCTGCAATCGACTGCAATACTTGCACGAGTTGCTCGTCGAGCAACATCGGTAGACGAATCGCGAGACACAGCATCACCCAGGAAGGCAGGATCGCGACCAGCAAGCGGCGACCGCCGAGAGCATAGCCGATGGCGGTCATCGCCCAAAACGAAGAGATCCCTCCTAGCCACGGAGAATCGAAGACGCTCGAGGTCGCCAGCAGTAAGGCGGCGGAAATAAACCAACCGAACGAAACCCAAAAGTTGCCGGGAGTCAAAGTCCCCAAGTGACGCACGCGCGAATACGCAAGCACCGTCGCAAAGACGGGCAGGGTCAGAATGTAGCCGTACTGCGGCAACGAATACAAACTCGAGGCGTAAGACCACAGGATCGGCAGATGAGCGAGGGCCGGAAGCAGAATGCCGATCACGGCCAGCGAAGCCACGAAAGGCCGCGCATGCGTTTGCTCGATTGAAGTTGCGGCTTCAAGCTCGGCGGGGGCGGTGCTCATGCTAAGAGTCGGCTCGATAGTGTGACGGAAACCACCGCTCCCGATGCGAATGCATCCGGTTCCCGTCGGACATGAACGATTCGGACGATCTCGATCAACCTCTGTCGGAGCAGGGAAGTCCGTGCTCTTCATTCGGTTACGCGTTAATGTTATGCCTGCCTTTGCAATGCGTCAATTAAACGCGATGAATTGACGGACATCACTAGTCTGACGAATTCGCCGAGCTAGCGGACTCTAACGATCATGCAGGTCCGGCCTCGTCAATCGAATACGTTGGCACGAAGCACGGCTCCCCTTCGGAAATTCGATCCTAGGAACTGCTGAGCTTCCGCCTAACCTCGATGGGTTGCCGCGGGCGGTCGAATCTTGCGATCGAACCATTTTATTTTTTGCCCGCCTAACCTCCGGCGTCCTAATGCCCGAAGTGTCCATGCCGCCCAGCCGATCGCTGACATGACCTTCACGGCCGACCTGCGTCTTCGTTCGCTCTTCGCGATCGGCATGTTGCGTTTGTGCCACGCAGACGTTGCCGAACGGCAACAAGCGTTACGACCGGAGCAAAGGGATTTGCCGCGGCCGATGATTCGCGAAAAAATCGGTAGCGGCATCGACGGGGCACGATAGAATCGAGCTATCGGCGGAGTTTAGCTCGAATTTCTTATGGCGCTCTCAAGTTTCCGGCCCCGAGGAATTCGTCCAGGTCGGCCGGTTCTCATCTTATGAAGTAGTCTTTCGAGCGTTCCGTAGGTTACGGGCATGAGGGCGGCATGGCTCTTGCCATTCCTCGCCGGTTCCACTTATCCGACATCTCGATTTCGTTTCGGTGCATCTGCATGTTGGTGAAGATAACTTGTCGTCGAAGAAAGCTTCCGAATCCTTTCTCGTCGGCGACGATTGAGCAATCCAGCAACGGAGAGATCCTGTGAGCGTAGGTTCTGATTGGAATTCGCATAACGCGACGCAATACGCAACCGGCGAGAAGCAGTCGATCGACATCCTGGCGGTGTGCCGTCATCGGAAGTGGACGATCCTATTTTTCATGTCCGTCGCCGCAGGACTCGGCTATCTCTATTACACGAAAGCGGAACCGGTCTTCGAAGCATCGGCGCAGGTGCTGATCATCAAGCAACGGACTGAGGCTCAATCGCCGTTGTCGCTGATGGACGCCGATCTCGGCTACGAAGACAACATGACGACGCACGCCCAGGTCGTGCAGTCTCCGGTCATCATCCAGGCGGCCGTCAAGAAGGACGAACTATACAATCTTCCCGTCTTCAAGGTTTATCAAAAAGAGCATGTCGCCGGTATCATCAGCGAGTCGCTCACTGCGACTCGCGCCGGCGGACGCGATGCGCCGGATTCGCAAGTTCTTCAAGTCACGTTCCTTTGCACCAGCGAAGCCGCCGCGATGACGGTCGTGACGTCGGTGCTGCAAAGCTACCAAGACTTTCTCGGCGAAACCTATCAGTCGATCAGCAACGACACGATCACGCTCATCACGCAAGCCAAAGATCAACTCAAGAAAGAACTCGAGAGCAAGAATCGCGAAATCAACAAGTACGAGAAAAGCGTTCCTGCGGAAGTGAAGGCTTATCAAAACGGTCTCACGAAGGCGGAAGAAGAGCTCAAGCGGCTGTATACCGATCTCGAAAAACTCGAAGCCAAGCGGCTCGACGTGAACAGCTTGCTGGCGACGATCGAATCGGGACAAGGCCAAGGCAAGTCTGCCGAGGTGCTCTTGAAGCTCGTCGAATTAAATTCGACTTTTCGAGATTCGCGCAACGATCAGATGCAACAAGCCGGCACCGACATGATCTTGCCGTTGATGATCGATCAGCAGGCTGCGATCGCGAAGTTCGGGCCAAGCCATCCGCGCGTCAAAGAAATCGAGATGAAGATCAAGGCGTACACCGAATATATCGAATCGAATGCGGTCAAAGTCGAAGAGGCGAATCAGTACAATCGACAGAAGCCCGAGCAGATCTTGGCGCAGTACGTCGATATGCTTCGGCTCGACACGACACGAATCGACAGCGTCGAGAAGGGCCTGAAGGAAAACATCGAGCGTACGAAGAAGGAAGCGGAATTTCTCAGCAGCTTCACCAGTGAGCTGCGAGCGCTTAACGACGACCGCGACAACACCCGCAAGCTGTACGATCTAGTTCTGGCCAAGTTCAACCAGATCAACTTGGTGAAGGATCACGGCGGCTTTAATATGCGGACGATCCGGCCTGCGGACACCGTGAAGCAGGTCGAGCCCAAGCTTGTGAAGTGCGTTGCCGGCGGAGGGTTGGCAGGTTTTCTCGTCGGCCTCGGATTGGCTTGCTTAATCGACATGGCCGATAAGAGCTTCCGCAATGCGGAGCAAGTTCGCAACGAACTCGGCACGCCGCTCCTCGGACATATTCCCGTTATCCCTGAAGCAAAACGAGCCAATCGCAAAAAGCAAGCGGCAGCGACGATCTCCGACACGATCCTCACCTTACACAAGCCGCGTAGCACGATCGCCGAAGCCTACCGCGCCGTGCGGACGGGCTTGAACTTCGGAGTCCGCGGAGAAGGGCACAAGGTCGTTCAGGTAACGAGCCCCGACCCAGGCGACGGTAAGAGTACGTTTACGGCAAACTTGGCCGTGAGCCTTGCCCAAACCGGCAAACGCGTGTTGCTCGTCGACGCCGACTTTCGACGCCCTCGCGTCGCGAAGATATTCGGCATCGAAAGCTCGCTCGGTTTGTCGGGCGTCATCCAAGGAACGGCCGAATTGCCGGAGGCCGTCGTCCCAAGTACCGTCGAGAATCTGTCGTTGCTTCCGTGCGGACCACGACCAGCTAATCCGTCCGAATTGCTCGGCTCGCAACAATTCCGCGAACTCGTTGAAACTCTCCGCGAAGGTTACGACTTCGTTCTGATCGATACCCCACCGGTGCTCGCCGTGACCGACCCATGCGTCGTCGCACCGCGCGTCGACGGCGTGATTCTTTTAATCCGGATCACGAAGGATGTTCGCCCTCACGCTCGACGTTCGGTGGAATCGCTGCAAGAGCTCGGTGCCAACATTCTCGGCGTCGTCGTCAACGGCGTCGGCGGCGTGCGTCCGGGCACAGGCCACGTCTTTAGTTCGCAGTACGGTCATCGCTACGCTTCCGAATCGGGCTACTACGACTCGAACGCTTACGACTACGATGCCTATCACCACTACTACAGCGAAGAAGCCGACCAAGGTCGTGAAGACGATCCGGAACCGCTCCCGGTCGTTTCTCGCAAGACGCGAGACGAATAAAACGATCGACCTCCGCTTTGCGGAAGCTATTAAGCAAAGAGCCGAGATCCTCTCCAGGGTCTCGGCTCTTTTTATGATCTCGCAACGCTCCGCGACACCATCGATTCGACTTCTATGTGCGGCATCGCAGGACTCATCGGGATAACGCCTGCTGCGGCAGCCTCGGCTGCACCGCGCATGCTTCGCGCGCTCGCTCACCGAGGGCCCGACGATGCCGGAATCGAAACGCTATCGGTTTCCGATGCCGAAACTCAGATCACGTTGATTCACACCCGTCTGTCGATTCTCGATCTATCGTCGGCAGGCCATCAACCGATGCGCGATATCGGACGCGGCGAATACTCGCAGCCGAATTGGCTGACCTTCAACGGCGAGATCTACAACTATCGCGACTTGCGCCGCCAACTAGCTGCCCAAGGATTTCCGGGACGATCGGAATGCGATACGGAAGTCGTTCTCGACGCCTACCGAATGTGGGGCGAGAAAAGCGTCGAGCGGTTGAACGGGATGTTCGCCTGGTGCCTCGCCGATGGCAATCGCAAGACGCTCTGGCTATGCCGCGATCGACTCGGCATTAAACCGCTTTATCTCTACCGACCATCGAGTGGAGGATTGCTGTTCGCTTCCGAGGTCCGAGCATTGCTTGCGGCCGGCCCGGAGCTCGTTCCTCCGAAAGTATCGCGAGGTGCGCTCGAATCGTTTCTCGCGCAAGGAGCTG
Organism: Planctomycetia bacterium; assembly: GCA_021413845.1. Taxonomy (NCBI): domain Bacteria; kingdom Pseudomonadati; phylum Planctomycetota; class Planctomycetia; species Planctomycetia bacterium. Next base: position 19,879 of record JAIOPP010000163.1, read on the forward strand.
TTTTCGGCAACGACTCCATCATCGAAGGAATCGAACTCATCGAGCCGGGATGCTCTTTAATAACCGACTGGTCCGGCAAGCAACTGCGAAAGTCGCGCTATTGGAGTTTTCCGGTTCCCGAACCATCGGCTTCGACGAAGGACCGTGACGAAGCCGTGACGACATTGAGCGGCCGTTTACGCGAAAGCGTCCGGTCGCATCTTATCGCCGATGTACCACTCGGGCTGTTCCTATCCGGCGGCATCGACTCGGCAGCGCTCGGCACGGTTGCCGTCGAGAGCGCGGGAACCGACCTCCGCACACTCTGCATCGGATTCGACCAACCGAAGTACGACGAGACGGAAACGGCGGCCGAAGTGGCGCGCACGATCAGTACGCAACACACTTCCGTGCGATTATCGGGAGAACAAGTGCTCGCCGATTTCTCGGCAGCGCTAGCTGCATTCGATCAACCTACGGTCGATGGCTTCAATACGTTCTTTACGTGTCGCGCCGCCAAAGCATCCGGGCTTAAAGTAGCGATCAGCGGTCTAGGAGGCGATGAACTCTTCGGGGGTTACGCGTCGTTTAGCGATGTGCCGCGCGCTGAGCGATTCCAGTCTTTGATGAAAGCGACGGGACCGATGCGCCCGCTGCTTGCCGCCGCTTTGCGAGCGGTCGGGACGCGCGGAGCCTCGAAAGCCGCCGAGGTTTTGCGGCGACCTGCGACGGCGCTTCAAAACTACCTGCTTCGACGCGAGCTATTTCTTCCGAACGAACGGCGCGAGCTGCAGGGACTTCCCCCAGAGTCGGATCCTTGGCATGGCATGCCGCTCCGTTTCACGGCGCAACTCGCACAACTCACTGAAGACGACGATCCGATCAACCGGATTTCGCGACTTGAGTTGCATAGCTACATGTCGCAGATGCTATTGCGCGATTCGGATGTTTGCAGCATGGCAAGCGGGCTCGAGCTCAGAGTGCCGCTCCTGGATCATCGCTTAGTGGAAGCAGCATTGCCGCTTCCCGGAAAATGGAAACGCCGTGATCCCCGTCCGAAGCCTTTGCTCCTCGATGCCGTCGGTAGGAAGATGCCTCAAGCTCCGCTGAAATTACCCAAGAAAGGCTTCACGTTTCCTTGGTGTCCGTGGCTTCACGGGCCCTTGCGAAGTCGCGCGGAGAAAGCGGTCGGCAATGGCGAAGTCTGGAACTCGCTGCAATTCGTCCCTTCGGCGCCAAAACAAATCTGGACACGGTTTATTGCCGGCGATCGACGAATCTCCGATCTTCAGATCCTGGCGTTGATCGTGCTCGAGGATTACGTCGTGCGTCATGCAGTGAGAGTTTGATGCGCATCGTCTATTTAAATCCCGTCGGCGAAATCGGAGGAGCCGAAAGGAGTCTGTTGCAACTCCTCACGGAGATCGGGAAAGCCGATCCTTCGCTTGAACGCCGATTAATCGTAGGGACCGAGGGCCGCCTGCGCTCGGAAGCGGAAAAGCTCGGAGTGCAAACGGAACTATTGCCGCTTCCGGCTGGGCTTAGCTCCTTCGGCGACAGTCAGTTGCACGACCGCAAGCGCGGCATCCGAATCTTGGCCATGCTACTGAGGGCCGTATCGGCACTGCCCGGCATGATCGCTTATCTTTTTCGCTTGCGTCGACGACTGCGCGAATTAGCCCCCACGATCATTCATTCCAACGGCATCAAGACGCACATCGTCGCGGCAATCGTGCGCCCGAAGGAAGCAAAACTCGTTTGGCACATCCGCGACTTTCTCGGCGACCGTCCGCTCGTCGGTCGCATCATGCGGCTGGTTTCAGCACGAGCCACGATCGCCGTCGCGAATAGCCACGCCGTGCGCAACGATGCGGCATTGGTTCTCCGGTCGCTCAACGTCGTTACGATTTACAACGCCATCGATACCGAGCGTTTCGCTCCCGGCGTCGGAGACGGTGCGGAATTGGATCGCCTCGCCGGGCTGTCGCAACTTCCTCGCGAGTCGATACGCGTCGGCCTCGTGGCGACCTACGCACGGTGGAAAGGGCAGGCGGCATTTATCGAAGCGGCTTCGATCGTCGCGCGCGAGGCTCCAACTTTACCGATCTATTTCTATATCATCGGAAGTCCGATTTACCGAACCACCGGATCGCAATACACGGAAGCCGAGCTTCGCGAGTGCGTGACGAAGTTCGGCCTCGTCGACCGCGTGGGCTTCGTCCCTTTTCAAGACGACGCCGTGCCGGTTTATCGAGCGTTGGATATCGTCGTACAAGCGAGCACCCGTCGCGAACCTTTCGGGCTCACGATCGTAGAAGCAATGGCCTGCGGACGGGCAATGGTCGTGGCCTTGGCCGGAGGAGCAGCGGAGATCGTCGAGCCGGGTGTGAATGCGCTAGGATTCTCTCCAGGCGATATTCCCGAACTCGCGCAGGGAATCATTAAGCTCGCCGTGAATCCTTCGATGCGGAGTCGGTTGGCAGAACAAGGAAGAGCTACGGTGGTTCAACGATTCTCGGCCATCAGACTAGGGAAGCAATTCTCCGATCTCTATGCGGAAATCACGGCTTAGAAACGAAGGCCCGCAACTCGCCAGGGGGGCACATCCAAGCGTTCCCGGCAGCCGTTCATGCCAGCTGCTACCGGTCGTCATGAGCATTCGTCCGTGCGATCCTTCCAATCGGCACAATCCGATACGATCTCGTCTGCGGCGGCTTCTTTTTCTTTGACTCCCCTTGGCAATCTCCAATAATAAAGTGTTATCTCCCCCCGTCGGGTTTCCGACGCAGCGTTTCTCAGGCGGAAAAACTGCATGAACGGAAGTCTGCTGGCGGCCGCATTCGGGGTCGCCTTTCTCAGCAGTTTGCTGACAACGCCGTTTATTCGCAAACTATCGCTCCGCTTCGGTTTAGTCGATCGCCCCGACGCACATCGTAAGATCCATCGCGGCGCGACGCCGCTCGGCGGCGGACTGGCGATCATCCTGTCGATTGCCATCGCCGGCTCGCTAGCCTTTCTCATTCCGAGTTTCACGGGCAGGGTAATCGGCAATTTTCCTCCGAAGCTCTACGGGGTCGCCGTCGGAGTGCTCTTCATTTGCTGCATCGGCGTTTGGGACGATATCAGAGGGATGAAGGCGCGCTATAAGCTGATCGGCCAAATTGTCGCAGCGGCGATCGTCTCTGATTCCGGCCTCACGATTCAAAAGCTTTCCCTGCTGGGCCAAAGCCTGGACCTCGGCATCTTGGCCACGCCGGTCACGATCTTCTGGCTGGTCCTTTGCATGAACGCGCTGAATCTAATCGACGGCGCCGACGGCCTCGCGACCACGGTTGGAATCGTGCTCTGCGGAACGATCGCCGCGACGGCCGTGGAACTCAACAACGAACTGGTCGCCTTCGCCGCCTTCGCGCTGACGGGAGCTCTGCTAGGCTTCCTGCGCTATAACTTTCCCCCCGCCTCGATTTTTCTCGGCGATGCAGGAAGTATGTCGATCGGGCTCTTGGCCGGCGGACTAAGTGTTCAAAGCTCGATCAAAGGTGTAACCGCGTTCGCTTTGATCGGACCATTGGCGATGTGGGCGCTGCCGGTAATGGATCTCGCCATGGCGGTGGTACGAAGAAAGCTCACCGGCCGTGGCCTTGCCACGACCGATCGAAGCCATTTGCATCATTGCCTGTTGAATCGTGGAGTAAGCCAGCAGCAATTGCTCGGTATCGTCGGAAGCTTGTGTGCCGTTTGCGGCTTTAGCGCTTGGCTCACGGTGCATTTCAGCAATAGCTGGTTCGCGCTGATCTCGATCGTGGCTTTGGTCGTATCGCTCGTCTCCACGCGCCTATTCGGGTTCGTGGAATTCCAATTGGCGAGCCATCACGTCAAGCAACTGACGAGACAATTCCTCAGCTCGACCCAAAAAGCCGACTTCCAATCCTGGCAATCTAAGGTTCGGCTGCAAGGAGTGCATCCCTGGGAAGAACTGTGGCAATTTCTCGTCGATGAAGCGGAGTCGCTGGAGTTGCTGCAAATCAAACTCGATTTGAATATGCCGTGGCAGCACGAGGGCTATCATGCGAAATGGGTTCGTGCCACGCCTCAACGCGTAGAGCATCTTGCGAGTCTTGAATGGCCTTTATTCCTAGAGCAACGGTATATCGGCACGCTGAGCCTCTCCGGCGACGGCGACTCGGAGCAAGCTATCTGGATGGCAAAGATCGCCGAACTACTCGCCGAGGTTCAAGATCGCATTCAAGCGATCGAAAGCCGCTTCGAACCTCAAATGATCTCGCCAGGCCATTCGAACACCGCGACTCCAAGAGTAGCTTCAGGCACTCCCGTCGATGCGGCGTAGTCGCGAGCATACCATCTCGCATTACCGACTGGCTCACCGTCGGCATCGATTAAGTCCTACATTCGCACTTATCGGTCATTAGTGCGCGATCGACGAGTCCTCGAATCACTCGTTCGATTTGCAGCGGTGTAGTAAGATGAAGTGTCCGAGATCCGCGCAGTCGCGCGATCCGGAAACCGTTTGAAACGTCCGGAAAATCCAAGTTTCATCGTTTCCATCTTAGTTTCGATGACTGACTCAGCGAAAGGTAGCGAAGCAATTCGCCACCCACGAGCACGGAGTGCGCGCGGACTCCGGCTACAACCTTCCGATCTTGTCGATAGTCGCATGCAAGATCCAGTTCGATATTCGTACACTCGCAACGAAGCATGAGCTTGCACGTTTGCCATCTCGCGAAATACTACCCGCCTGCGGCAGGCGGAATCGAAACGCACGTTCAATCGCTCGCTCGAGGCCAATGTGAGCTCGGTCTTCGCGTAACGGTGTTAGTCGTCAATCACCGAGATGCCGACGGGAATGAGATTTTCGATCGACCTTGGACGGCTACGCCGGCGATCGAGGATGAGGATCGTGGAGTTCTCGTGCTTCGCGCCCCGCGAACATGTGCGATTTCAAAATGGGACTTTTCTCCCAAACTGTCACGCCGAATTCGGCAACTTCAGTCAGGTCAGAATCGGGTCGATTTGCTTCACCTGCATACCCCGAACGCCACCATGACGTTAGCACTTTGGGCAGCAGGCCTGAAAGTACCTTTGGTAATCACGCATCACAGCGACGTCATCAAGCAACGCTTTCTGGCAAAGGGCTTGGCGCTATTCGAACGACGATTACTCGGCAAAGCGGCAAAGATCCTGACGGATAGTCCTCCCTATGCTGCCGGCTCCGCGCAACTACAACCCTTTCTCGATAAAGTCGAGCCGCTCCCGTTAGGAATCGATCCTGATCCGTTTTTATCTCCTTCCGAGGACGCTTGTAAGTTCCGCGATGAGCTGCGTCGCCGATATCCCGGCCCTCTCTGGCTTTCGGTCGGACGATTGGTCTACTACAAGGGGCTCGCAACAGCCATTAGCGCACTCACTGAAATGCGCGGCACTTTGCTGATTATCGGAGAAGGCCCACTGCGGCAAGAACTTCAATCACACGCTACGAAAATGGGGTTAGCCGATCGTGTCGTATGGCTTGGTAAAAGTACGGCGGATGAACTTGTGGGTGCATATCAGGCTGCCACTGCGCTTCTATTCCCTAGCAACGCGCGCAGCGAAGGATTCGGTCTCGTTCAGGTAGAAGCGATGGCCTCCGGCTGTCCGGTCATCAATACGGCCATTCCAAATTCCGGCGTTGCTTGGGTCAGCCCGCACGATGAAACAGGATTGACCATAGCCATGAATTCGCCTGCTGAGTTGGCTCAAGCTGCGAATCGACTCGAACGCAACTCCGATCTTAGAAACCGGCTCTCAAGAGCCGGGGTCGATCGCGCTCGATCGTTATTTCACTACCGAACGATGGCACGAAAAAGCCTCGATCTCTACCGTAAGGTCATGGATAGACCATCATCCGTAAGATCCGCTGAATCATCGACGGATTCATCTACGTCCCACGATTCTTCGAGCTTACTGAACTCTTGACAGATATCGATTGTTCTCTAAGTAATGCCGTTGCGAAAGGGCCCGAGCCCTTCTTACAACGCCCAGGTTCGGCTCAGACGCAGCGAGTTTTGCATCTCAACGCCGGCAATCTGTTCGGCGGGATCGAAACTTATTTACTTACTCTCGCTCGCTTCGCCGGCATGGCACCTGGCATGGAGCCGCATTTCGGGATTTGTTTTCCGGGACGATTCCGAAGCGAAATGATTGCAACCGGCTTACCCACGTATGACCTCGGCCCGGTTAGAATCAGTCGGCCATGGACCGTAATTCGAGCGCGAAGACGCCTAGCCGGAATAATAAAGAGGATCCAACCTCATGTGATCATTGTCCATGGACTCTGGTTGCAACTTATTTTCGGGCCGGTCGCAAAAAGATTCAAAATCCCCCTAGTTTCAGCTTTTCACGGACCATTCTCAAATGCTTCATTGTTGAATCGGTGGGCCTTGAAAACCTTGCCCGACTTAATTCTGGCAAATAGCAAATATACAGCTTCCACTCTCAGTGGCTCGATCACGGAAGTTCCTTGCTTTGTCTGCAACTACCCTGTTTCTGCATACGTTGGTTCTATCAAGGACAAACACAGCGTTAGGCAAGAACTGAAGACATCGGAAGACTCCTTAGTGGTCATCCAAGTCAGCCGACTGGAACGCTGGAAAGGTCAACACGTTCTTATTGAAGCACTGTCGACACTTCACGACATGAAGATGTGGGAATGCTGGATTGTCGGCGGCCCTCAGAGACCGTCGGAAGAAGTCTATTATCAGGAACTTAAAGACCTTGCGGCGGCCGGCGAACACGCCTCACGAATCAAGTTCCTGGGACAACGTTCCGACATCGGCGATCTGATGCGCGCGGCCGATGTTTTCTGCCAGCCGAACGTCGCGCCCGAACCTTTCGGAATCGTCTTCGTCGAGGCGCTTTATGCCGGCTTACCGGTCGTCACCTCGAACTTCGGCGGCGGTGCGGAAATCGTTTCTCCGGAGTGCGGAATTCTCACCACACCGGCAAACGTCGACGAACTCCGTCAGGCCTTGATAAAATTGATGACGGATTCGACTTTGCGTAAAGATCTTGCGGCAACCGGCCCGTCGCGCGCGGCTCAACTTTGCGATCCCGAAACACAGATTCACGCGTTGTATAACGCATTATCTCAAATCGACGTGAAACGGAAATGATTCGGTTCGACGGATTCGACAAAGAGCAAAGAATATGCCGAGCCACAAGAAAGACTAAGCGACTTTGAATACTTCCTTCCTTATACTTCTGCTTCTTCCGGCCGCTGCATTTTTCGTATCGTTCGTGTCGGCTCGAAGTTCGCTCGGTGCAAGCATCAGCGTCTTGATCGGCTTCGGATACTTCAACGGAATTATTCGCGCGAATTACATAAGCGTATTCACGACCTTCATGGTCGACATGGCTGTTTTAGGAGTTTATCTCGGCGCGCTACTCAATCAAACAGGACTTTTTAGGGGCATCGGAAAATTTCCCCTCGCCAGTTGGGTAACGGCGCTCGTTCTTTGGCCTCTCATCGTGTCGGCGGTCCCTCAAAACGACATCCTCGTTCAATTCGTAGCGTTCCGAGGTACGGTTTGGCTGTTGCCGATCATGCTTATCGCAACACGGCTTACCGACGATGATTTGCGAGTCATTGCGATTACTTTGGCGGGGCTGAATATAGTCGCTTTAGGTGCAGGGCTTTGGTGCTACGTCTACGGTGTAGAATCGCTTTACCCGGTAAATGCCGTCACCAAGATCATTTACATGTCACGCGATGTCGCGGGCGGACACCTTCGAATTCCTTCACTCTTCCTAAGTTCGGCCGCTTACGGTGGTACGATGGTCGGTTCCTTGCCGTATATCGTCGGTCGGCTTTTCAATACCAAGAACGGCACTGAAAAGCTTTGGCTGATTGCAGGGGTTTTTTCTGCCTTATGCGGCGTCGCTTTGTGTGCGGCACGAGCACCGGTGGTAGCCGCAGGCATTATGTTGCTTGTCGCTTGGCTCATGAGCGGACTTTCACTCAGGGTCGCGATTCCTATCGTGCTCGGATTGGCTGCCTTCGCCACGATCGTCAGTTCTAATGAACGATTTCAGCGCCTAACCAGTTTGTCCGAGAAGCGTGTGATCGTTACGAGGTTGCAAGGAAGCGTCAACGAAAACTTTCTCGACCTGCTTATTAGCTATCCTTTCGGCGCAGGGATGGGCAGTTCCGCCGGAACAAGTATCCCCTACTTCCTAGCACACCGAGCACCGAAACAAATCGGCTTGGAAAACGAGTATTCGCGAATCCTTATCGATCAGGGCTGGATCGGTTTATTGCTCTGGTTGGGTTTTATAGCTTGGGTACATTTTCCTATCCCGCATTCAATCGGCTCTAGATCGCACATCGGGATCGGAATTACCATGATGTACTCCGCTAGCGTAGTCACATGGTGTACGGCAGTGATTGGATCCGGTACGCTTTCCGCTATCCCGGGTTCCATCCTCCTATTGATCAACATGGGAGTGATCGTCGCACGCCGACAACAGCTAGCGATGTCCGCCCGTCGCCGACCGATAAGCCGATCACTCGGTGCAAGAGTTCCGAGAATGAATCCCGAATCGTAATGTTTTTTCTCGGCATGCCGCACGACGATATTTCCACCGCGACCAAGACTTCGATCGGCAAACTCTTTGTCACGGGTAGCGTCGTTCACATTCGCCCAAGCGGCGGTTGGCGCGCCTTGGATCTAGCTGAATTTTGGCGCTATCGCGGGCTGCTCCTGTTTCTGACGTTGCGAGATATTCAACTTCGCTACAAGCAAACGGTGCTCGGCCTTGCTTGGGCCGTCATACAACCGCTCTCGACGATGCTGGTCTTTACGATCTTCTTCGGCAAGCTCGGCAAGCTTCCGTCCGACGACAAACCCTATGCTCTCTTCGTCCTTACGGCATTGGTTCCTTGGCAATTGTTTTCCTACGCTCTCGCACAATCCAGCAATAGCCTCGTCGCCGAACAGCGGCTGATCACCAAAGTTTATTTCCCGCGACTAATCATCCCCGTCGCCTCCGTTCTCTCGGGCTTCGTCGACTTCTTCGTAACGTTTGCTCTCCTCCTCGGGATGATGCTGTGGTATGGGTCACCATTTAGTTGGTCGATACTCACCGTGCCGCTCTTTGCAGTCTTCGCACTTCTCACGGCACTCACCTTCGGCCTTTGGCTTTCCGCCCTTAACGTGCAATACCGCGACGTGCGCTACACGATCCCGTTCCTCACCCAATTCTGGATGTTCCTTACCCCCGTCGCATATCCTGCTTCGCTGGTGCCCGAAGCCTATCGCAATTGGTACGGCCTGAATCCGATGGCCGGCGTCGTGGAAGGGTTTCGCTGGGCTCTGCTAGGAACCGAACAGCCGGCCTGGCGCATGATCTTCGTATCGGCAGCGGTTATGGCTGCGTTTCTTGTCGGTGGACTCTTCTACTTCCGTCGTCTTGAAAAAACGTTCGCCGATGTCATCTAAGCGTTTTTTGTATCTACCAATCGTCTACGCGATGCGTCATGTCTGACACGGTGATCCGCGTCGAAGGGATCGGCAAGCAATACCATCTCGGCGCTGCGCGTCCCCTTTACGGCACGCTACGCGATCACTTAAAAAGCTGGACCACGAGTTCTCTGCGCACATTACTTCGTCGCGGACGCAGCCTGGCGTCGAAGCCTTCGTTTTGGGCATTAAAAGATGTTTCTTTCGAAGTGAAGCAAGGAGACGTCGTCGGCATCATCGGTCGCAACGGCGCCGGCAAAAGCACGCTGCTTAAGATACTTTCGCGCATCACCGAGCCGACCGAAGGACATGCCGCGATCCACGGTCGGGTCGGCAGCTTGCTCGAAGTCGGTACCGGCTTCCATCCCGAACTGACGGGCCGCGAAAACGTGTTTCTCAACGGCGCAATCCTCGGCATGACCCGCGCCGAAATCAAACGCCGCTTCGACGAGATCGTAGCCTTCGCCGAAGTCGAGAAGTTTATCGATACTCCGGTTAAGCACTATTCGAGCGGCATGTACATGCGTCTTGCGTTCGCAGTAGCCGCACACCTCGAGCCGGAAATTCTCATCGTCGACGAAGTGCTCGCCGTCGGCGACGCCGAATTTCAAAAGAAGTGCCTCGGCAAGATGGGTGACGCCGCGAAATCCGGTCGCACGGTTCTTTTCGTCAGCCACAACATGCAAGCCGTCGCGTCTCTTTGCAATCGCGCTATTCTGCTAAGTAACGGAGCAATCGAACACGCCGGTACGTGCGAAGATACGATCCTGAAATACATGCAAAATCAGTCCGAAAACATTTTAACGGAATGGAACGGCGAGGCAGGCGACGAAGACGCTACCTTACTTCATACGGCAGTTAAGGCGAATGTTCCCGGCGAGGCCCTGCGCACCAGCGTTGCGATAAATATCCACATCTCCATTCGTGTGAAACGACCGATTTTGGGATTGATTTGCGCCGTCGAGATTCACAACAAACATGGCGCCAGATTGCTATATTCCAACTTCGATGACATGCTCCCGCCTCCAGCTACGGCGATCTCACCTGGCGAACATCATTTTATGCTAACCATTCCGGCTAATTTTCTTGCCGCCGGCTTCTATCAAATCATCTTTGATCTCGGTATTCATGGCTTAAAAAGAATCGTCGATAAACAAGGGGCCTTGCAGATCCAAATTGAAAACTTGGATGGAATCGGCCGGAGATATCTCGCTTACGACAATGTCGTCCGACCTGCGTGGATATGGAACTTGCAAACAACGTTTGATACCCATTCAATCAAGCGAATGCTGATCGACGACTGATGCTCGTTTACGCATTTCGATGATTACCGCTTCAGAGCTCTCGGTCGTTGTTCAAGGCCCCATCAACTCGATAACGCGAACGGTTGTCGAATCCGTCCGAAGATTTCATGCGCAATCCGAGATTATCCTTTCCACATGGGAAGGGGCGGATACGAGTTCGATCGATGCCGACATCGTGCTGAAGAACGAAGATCCCGGAGTTTTGACTTACGGCAATCGACCGACCACGGACAACGTCAATCGGCAAATCGTTTCTACGCTGGCCGGCTTGCGTGCCGCTTCGAGACCATTTGCGATTAAGCTACGAACTGATTGCGTCGTGTCGCACTCTGAGGTCTTGAAATTGTTCGATCGCTATCCGGAACGGGCAGCAGATGGTCGAATTTTTCGAAATCGCATTGTTTGTTGCACGCAATTTTGTCGTGATCCGCGTCTTACGCCTCTGCTTTTTCATCCGAGCGATGTATTCCAATTCGGTCGAACTGAAGACTTGTTGAAAGCCTGGGACGTCCCGCTTCGCACAAGCGCAAGCACACGACGATTCGCTGCGGCGACATCTCCCAAGGCACTTTCATGGCGATCATTGCTTCCGTTTATCTCTCCCTTAGTTGCCGAGCAATATCTCTGGCTCGAGGTATTGGAGAAATCGGAAATTCGTATTCCCCTTGAATTTCAGGGAGATTGGCGGCCGACTTGGGTAAAACTCTCCGATCGATTGTTCGTCAACAACTTCGTTCCTTACCCGCCGAAAACATTAGGGATCGAATTGCCGACTCACTTTTCCGATGCCGTTCGCGATCCTTCGCAGACCTATTCCCACGATCATTGGAAATCCTTGAATCGTCTTTATTGTCGAAATCGACCTACGCCGTGGAACGACCTTAAACTGATATTGGCATCGAGCTATCGCTTCTTCGGCTTCTCGACTCCGATGTTTTGGGCGCGTCCCGGCTTTTGGTCGCGGCTATTTCGCATCTTCAAAAACGCCGTGGGTTTGAATCGTGCGAATTCTTAGTCATCGCGGATACTGGAAGAGCTCCGACGAGAAGAATTCTCCGGCGGCCTTCGAACGCTCGTTCGAGTTCGGTTTCGGCACCGAGACCGACCTGCGCGATTGCCTCGGACGGCTCAAAGTTTCCCACGACCCTCCGCAAGCGGATGCCCTCGCTGCCGAGACGTTATTCCAACTCTATCGTTCGGCCGATCGCGACCTTCCGCTGGCCTTGAATATCAAGTCGGACGGTTTGCAACGACTTCTCCCTCCACTCCTCGCCGAGTACTCGATCACGAACTATTTTCTCTTCGATATGGCCGTGCCGGATGCTATCGCCTGGCTGCGGTTAGGTCTGCCGACTTTCACGCGCCAAAGCGAAGTGGAACGCGAGCCGGCATTTTACGACCAAGCGGCCGGCGTCTGGCTCGATGGCTTTTTCGGCGATTGGTGGACTTCGGAAATCATCTCGCGACATCTGAAAGCCGATAAGCAAGTCTGCCTCGTCTCGCCCGAACTTCATGGCCGGGAGTCGCAGGAAGCTTGGGAGCGATTGGCTGCCGCGCCGTTTCGCGGCGATCCTCGCTTGATGCTTTGCACCGATCGTCCTGAATCGGCAAAGGAGTTTTTCGGTGGGTAAGATTAAGGCTGTCGTGTTCGACATGGATGGCGTCCTCATCGACGCCAAGGAATGGCATTACGAAGCTCTCAATCGAGCTCTCAATCTCTTCGGCTACAACATCAGCCGGCTTGAGCACCTCACGACTTTCGACGGGCTCCCGACCCGTAAGAAGCTCGAAATGCTCACGCTCGAACGAGGCTTGCCGGCCGGATTGCATGTTTTTCTCAACGACATCAAGCAGATCTACACGACCGAACTGATCCATAGCCGCTGCAAGCCGACCTTCGCCCATGAGTATGCCCTGAGTCGGTTGCGAGACTCAGGCTACAAACTCGCCGTCGCGTCGAACTCGGTTCGAGCGACGGTAGAACTAATGATGGAGCGAAGTTGGTTGAAGCCGTATCTCGAGGTTCTGCTGAGCAATCAAGATGTGCGGCAGGCAAAGCCAGATCCGGAGATTTATCTCACCGCCGCATCAAGGCTTGGTCTTGCTCCCGGCGAATGCTTGGTCGTCGAAGACAACCCGAACGGGATCAAAGCTGCGGAAGGTGCCGGCTGTCCGGTGCTGGTCGTCGGCAGCGTACACGACGTTCATCTCACGAGCATTTGCGAAGCGATTCGCCGGGCGGAAGGAGGCCGATCATGATCGTTGTCGTACCGATGGCCGGCGGCGACGACGCTTTTAAAGAGCGTGGTTTCTCCTACTGTAAATCACTGATCGAAATTCACGGCAAGCCGCTCGTCGAACACGCCTGGGCTTGCTTACGTCCGCTCGCGCCGGAAAAGTTCGTCTTCGTCGTTCGTAAGGAAGACGTGCTTCGCTCTCATCTGCATAGCGTGCTTCATCTGCTCGATCCCGCTTCGGCGGTTGTGCGAGCCGAAGGGCCGACGGCGGGGGCCGCTTGCACCGCGCTGTTGGCGATCGAACATATCCGCCCCGAGGCGGAGCTCATCGTCTCCAACGGCGACCAACTCTTCGATTGCGATCTTGCCGCCGTCATCGCCGATTTTCGGAGTCGAAGCTTAGATGCCGGAACGATCGTTTTCGATTCCGTTCATCCCCGGTGGTCGTTCGTCCGTGTCGGCAACGACGGCTTAGTGAGCGAAGCTGCGGAAAAGCGGCCGATCAGCCGCGACGCGACGGCCGGATTCTACTATTTCCGTCGGGGTGCCGACTTTCTCCGCGCCGCGACCGACATGATCCGTAAAGATGCTCACGTCAACGGACTCTTTTACGTCTGTCCCGCGTTCAATGAAATGATTCTTACCGGCGCTAAGATCGGCGTTCATCGCATTCCGCGCGAAGCCTATATCTCGTTGGCGACGCCGCAAAACATCGATGAATACGAACAGCGAACTGCGCGAGCTTCCGCAGGCGATCGCAACCACGACGAGGACCGCGCGGACCATGCATAAAGACCAACTCTCGGAGATGATCGGTGGCTGGTTCGTCGGCGACTTTGCGCCGGTCGCGCTCCGAACCGACGCTTGCGAAGTCGCCGTGAAGCACTATGCCGCCGGAGATTACGACACTTGGCATTATCACAAAATCGCGACGGAAGTTACCGTGATCGTGACGGGCGAGGTCGAGATGAATGGAATTCGCCATAAGGCAGGCGACATCCTTGTGATCGCGCCCGGCGAAGGAACCGACTTCCGTTGCCTTACGCCGGTGACGACCGTCGTCGTCAAAGTCCCCGGTGCCAAGAACGACAAATACCTCCGTCAAGATGAGTGAACCGATGCTTGAGATCGTGATGCCGATGGCCGGCCGAGGAAAGCGCTTCGCCGATGCAGGCTTCGTCGACCCGAAGCCGCTGATTCCGATTCATGGCCGTCCGATGACGGAAGTCGTGATCGACAACCTACGACCGAGCAAGCCGCATCGTTTTATCTTCCTTATCTTGAGGGAGCACGCGGAGCAATTCGGCTTCGACGAGCATTTGCTGCGTTGGGCTCCGGGTTGCGAGATCCGCTACGTCGAGCAAGTGACGGAAGGAGCCGCATGCACGGTGTTGCTCGCGCGCGATTTGATCGATTCCGACCGGCCGTTGATGATCGCCAACTGCGATCAATGGGTAGATATCGAGATTGACGACTACCTCGCTGCGCTCGATGTTTCCGCCTCCGACGGTCTGATCATGACGATGTGGGCCGACGACCCGAAATGGTCGTTCGTCCGCTTCGGTGAGACCGGAAAGGTAGTCGAAGTCGTAGAGAAGCAAGTCGTTTCGAACGAAGCGACGGTCGGTATCTATAACTTTCGTCGCGGGCGTGACTTCGTTCGGGCAGCCGATGCCATGATCGCGAAGAACTTTCGCGTCAACAACGAGTTCTATGTCGCCCCAGCCTACAACGAACTCATCGCCGAGGGACAAAACATCGTTGTGTACAACGTCGGTCGAGAATACGACGGCATGTACGGACTCGGCATTCCGAAAGATCTCGAATGGTTTTGCAACTCACCGGTTTCGAATAAGACGCGGATCGAGCGAACATCATTCGAATAGTTCCTATTGCGCTCGTCGAACGATTTTGATGCATCTATGAATGTTTCGCAGAGAGATTTAAGGCTTCAAGATACCGCACTGGCAATCTTATCCTGTGTGCTTCGTTTATTACCTGTCGCAGCTCTGCGAGGGATTTTCCGCGCGTCGATGCAAGCGTTGCATCGCAAGGGACCGTTTTGGATCACGATGCATCGACGTCCGAAGTCGGGAACCGCGGAATACTATCGTCCTGTAAATCCCCTGCCGATCGTTGCACAGGACCGATACGCCGTCGTGCTGCAAGGGCCGTTGTTGATTAAGGAGAATTTCACGCTTGAGACGATCCGTTATTACCGAGCGACCTATCCGGAAGCGCTGCTCATACTAAGCACTTGGAAAGGCGAAGATGCGGCCACGATCGCGCTTTGCAAAGAAGCCGGAAGCGAAGTCGTGCTCATCGACAAACCGACGATGCCCGGAGCATACAACTTAAACCTTCAAGCGCTGTCGACGCTGAAGGGACTTGAAAAAGCCCAAGAGTTAGGATGCCGTTTTGCAGCCAAAACGCGAACCGACATGCGTGTCTTCGCTCCCAACGCATTCACGTTCCTAATAAATCTTTCGAGAATCTTTCCGTTGAAGCCCGGTGGGGCTCAAAAGAGTCGCATCATTGCCACAAGCTGGTGCACGGCGAGATACAATCCTTTTCAACTTGCCGACTTTTTTCTCTTCGGATTAACCGAAGACTTAATTCGTTATTGGGAATGTCCCCTTAATGAAGGGACTACCTCTCACGCGGTCTTTGGTGGTGCCATTGCGGAACTTATATCTGCGGACGTTCCGGAGATATACCTTTGTCGATCCTATCTGGAACGCACTTTCGGTCGGGTCGAAGTCTCTCTGAAGTTTTGGTGGAGGGCGCTAGCCGACAAGTTCCTAATCGTGGATTTCGAGATGCTCGACATCTATTGGCATAAGTATCATCCGCATACCGAATATATTTCGCGCGCGCATGAGAACTATTTGGCATGGAACCAGCTAACCTTCCGCGATTGGCTGCAACTCATGCTCGATTTCGATGCGCAGGTTTCCGTGCCGGAACAACTTCTCAAACTTCCTTGCCGTTTTTTAGTTCCCGCGAAATGGCCCGACGCGGGCGTGTCTTAGGGGGCGTCCGAACTTTTTGAATTACATCGACATGATCGAATCACGTGTTGTTTAACCGCTTGAGAATTACTCCGCTGAGGAAGCTGAAGCTGCAAGATGCCGTTGCGACTTTCTTCTGCGGCATCTTAGTTTTTTTTCCGCTGACTGCGATTCGCGGCCTGTTGCATGTTTGCATACGGACCCTGCATCGCAAAGGTCCGTATTGGATCACGATGCACAAGCGCCCGAAACAAGTGACCACGGAGTATTATCGCCCATGGAATCCGTTGCCGATCCAGGCACTTGAACGCTACGCCATCGTGCTGCAAGGTCCGTTGCTTCTGCAAGAAGACTTTACGCTTGAGACGATCCGCTACTATAGAGCGCTCCATCCGGATGCGATCATCATCCTTTCGACTTGGAAAGGAGAAGATGCGCACACACTCAAACTCTGCGAAGAGGCCGGCGTCGAGATCGTAACAAGTGAGAGGCCGATGGTTGTCGGTGCGTTTAACATCAACCTACAAGCGACATCCACGCTTAAAGGGTTGGAAAGAGCTCAGGAACTAAAGTGCCGATTCGCGGCAAAAACACGCACCGACATGCGTATCTATGCTCCGAACATATGGACTTTTCTATCGAACCTGATGAGCGCGTTTCCACTGACGGCCGACGGCATCCAAAGCCGCCGTATCATTTCGACGAATTTGTGTACTGCTCGATACACTCCGTTTTTCCTTTCCGACTTATTTCTCTTCGGCGAGGTCGAAGATTTAATTCGCTATTGGAGTTGCCCGGTTCACGCCGGAGGTTCGTCGGACCATTGCGAGTGGAGAATCAAAGATCTTACGCCGGAAATCGTTCCTGAAGTTTATTTATGTCGATCTTATCTCGAGCGTACGGTCGAGTCCGTGGATTCGACATTGAGTTTCTGGTGGAAAGCGCTTGCCGAGAGGTTTCTGATCGTCGATGTCGAGATGCTGGATCTCTATTGGCCTAAGTATCACCCCCATACCGAACATACCTCCCTTCTCAATGAGCCGGTTTTGGGTTGGAATACGCTTCGCTTCCGTGACTGGCTTCAACTCTTTCTCGGCTTGAACGCCGACACCTCGGTTCCGGAACGTTTTCTCGATCTTTCTTGCAAGTCTCAGCCTCCTTTGCGCTGGCCGGAAGCATAGAACCTTTATATCGAAGCCGAGAACTGCTCCAGGTATAGGCTCGGATCCTAGACTTAACCGCCTCGGCGAAAACAATACTTATTCGTCCTCAGAATTTAGAGCGGCATTTTCTAACGGGCGAATATCCGCCGCAAAGCGGTGGCGTATCCGATAATACGGCGATTATCGCATCCGGTTTGGTGCTCGCGGGCTGCAAGGTGCATGTCTGGTGTCCGGATATCGGATCGAATGAAATAGAACCGCTGTCCAAGATAACGGTGCATCGAATCTCCGGAGGTTTCGGCTTCCGCGGTCTTAGAGCGATCTCACAAGGTCTGGATCGATTCGCAGCGCCAAGGCAACTGTTCGTTCAATACGTCCCGCATGCGTTCGGCTTTCGCGCGATGAACTTGTTGTTTTGCATTTGGCTATGGTGGAGGGCACGCGTTCGGGGCGACGTAGTACAAGTGATGTTCCATGAGGTTGCGTTTCCTTTCGTTCGCAAGCCGCTGAAATGGAATATCATCGCGATCGTCAATCGAATCATGGCTTTCGTCCTCGTTGCGGCGTCCACGCGAATCTATACGTCGACATCCGCTTGGCACTCGATACTTAGGCGATACGGCGCTCGAAATCGACCGCTGGAAGTCCTGCCGGTTCCCTCGAATATCGGCCACGAAGTCGATGCCTGCGCAGTGGCGAACTTAAGACACACCTTATTGCAGGATGGCTCGACTTCGACGATCGGACACTTCGGCACCTATTCCGCCGGAATCATCGCATTGCTCGTGCCGATTCTGCAGTTGCTTCTAAGTCGATCTCACGGCGTAAAAATCGTTCTCCTAGGGAGAGGGTCCGCTGCGTGCCTTCATGATCTTTTAACCGGTCATCCCGATTGGCATGGGCGCGTCGTCGCTTTCGACGGGCTTGAAGATGTCGAGGTTGCCGCCACGCTTCAAGCTTGCGATTTGATGATTCAACCTTTTCCCGATGGGGCCAGCACGCGACGCACCTCTCTGATGGCATGCCTGGCGGCCGGAATCCCCACCATCACGACCATCGGAGAACTTTCCGAACCGTTTTGGCAGACTCAACAGGCTTGTGCAGCAGTCGAAGTCGGAAACGTAGAGAGGGCAATAAGGATCATAGACCAATGGCTCGCCGAACCTCAAATGAGTAACGCAACCGGTGCTCGCGGCAGGCATTACTACTCTGCGCATTTTTCTCTCGAATGCGCGATTGCCAAAATTCTCGATCGTGAGAACGCAACGACCTCGCCCGCGAAACTCGATGTCGATGCACATGGATGACACCGAGGCTCCGCCGCCACGGCCTGAGTGCGCCGGCCGACGATTGCGTATCGCCTTCGTAGTTCACGAATACAATCGGCATCACGGCCACAGTCGCTACGTCGCCGAACTGGCAACGCGATTCAAACGACAACACGACGTACACATTTTTGCGGCCTCGTTCGAGGAACCGAATCCCGAAAACTTAACGTTCCACCATGTTCCTAAATGGCGCGCCAATGCGGTAACCAACGATCTTTCATTTTTCATCGGTGCCGCCTGGAAGGTCCCCGACTCATTCGATATCGTCCACGCTCAAGGCTTCTGCAGCCCCCGCCAGAATGTCGTTACTGCGCACATGTGCAACGCAGCGTGGTTCGATGCTATCGACCGCTTCCATGTTCCGCAGTCGTGGCGAAAGCGTATCTATCGTGCGATTTCGACGACGGCGGAAAAGCTTGTCTATCGACCGCAAGCGGCACGAAGATTCATCGCCGTGTCGCATAGGGTCCGACGAGATCTTGAGAACTTCCACGGCTTGCGCGATCAGATACGAGTCGTTTACCACGGCACCGACATCGAACGTTTTCATCCTCGTAATCGTGAGGCATGGCGAGCGACGATTCGCCAGGAACTTCAGATCGGCGAACGTGAGATCGTCGCTCTTTACGTCGGCGATTGGCAAAAAGTCGGTCCCGCCGTCGTTGGCGCGCTGGCGAAGGTTCCCGATGTCCGATGCATCGTCGTTACCAGAACGCCGTCGAATATCATCCTGTCCGATGCGCGCGCCGCGGGCATCGAAGGCCGCATCACGCTCGTCCCTCCGACGCCTGAGATCCACCGTTATTACGGTGCTGCCGACTTCTTCTTATTCCCGACGTTTTACGACACTTTCGGACTCGTGCTTACCGAAGCGATGGCTTCCGGGTTGCCTGCCATAGCAAGTCGCGAGGCCGGCGCTTCCGAACTCATCGTCGACCGCGAGAACGGCTGGCTCATTCAAAACGCTTGGGACCATGAGGAGATCGCCTTAGGGATTCGTGCGCTGGCAACTGATGAAATGCTACGAAATCGCATGGGCTCTGCGGCCCGAACCTCCATGGAACATCGGACCTGGGACTGCGTCGCTGCCGAGACGCTGCCGATCTATTACGAAGTCGTCGCCGAGACGAAGTCGGCGAATCGATAAGCCCGGTGCCTAAGCCTCGTCGTCTCATAACCGTCGGCCACTCGTATGCCGTGGCGCTCAACAGACGCTTGGCGCACGAGATGGCGAAAATCGGTGCAGGGCGCTGGGACGTAACGGTCGCCGCTCCCAAGTTCGTCGCCGGCGATCTAAGCCCGATCGCTTTACAACGCTTTACCGGCGAGGCCTGTCGGCTCGTTGAGATCGACGCCTATCTCACGCAGAAGATCCACGTCATGTTCTACGGTCTGCGACTCCGTGCGTTGCTGCGAGAAGCGTGGGATCTCGTTCATTGTTGGGAAGAGCCTTATATCTTCAGCGGTGTGCAGATCGGGTATTGGGCAGGCAAGGCTCCGATCGTTTATTGCACTTATCAAAACATCGATAAGCAATACCCATTCCCCTTCGCCGCGATCGAACGCTGGTGCGGGCGTCGTTGTGCAGGATGGATCACGGGCTCGCACACCGTCGAAGTCGTAGTGAACAAACGCCCGGGCGGCTTCGGGCAAAAGCCACATCGCATGATTCCCCTCGGCGTCGATCTCGATGCCTTTCGACCCGATGCTTCGGCACGGTCCGAGATTCTAAGAAAGCTGTCATGGCCGTCGGCTGGTCCCCCGGTGATCGGATATCTCGGAAGGTTCGTCCCTGAAAAAGGGGTCGCCATGCTGCAGCGCATCCTAAGTCGAATCAAGTCACCGTGGCGAGCGATGTTCGTAGGTGGAGGGCCTTTGGAATCGGAGTTGCGCGCGTGGGCCGCAACGCAACCGGATCAGGTTCGCATCGTGACCGGCGTCGCTCATGACGAAGTTCCGGCTTATTTGAACGCGATGGATATCCTTGCGGCCCCAAGCCAAACCACACCGCTTTGGCGCGAACAGTTGGGCAGAATGCTCCTGGAAGCCTTTGCTTGCGGAGTGCCGGTGGTCGGCAGCAATTCAGGCGAGATACCTTACGTGATCGGCGACGCCGGGCTTGTCGTGCCCGAAGCCGATGAGCTTGCTTGGTCCGAAGCTCTCGAAAGACTCTTGAACGATTCGGCTTTGCGAGCCGAGCTTGCCGAGCGCGGGCTCCAGCGCGCGCGGGCTGATTATGCATGGCCCGTAGTCGCACGCAAACACCTCGACTTTTTCGATGAGCTCCTCGATCACCGAGAGATCTAATTTGGATTCCGCAACAGGACTCGGTCGAGCCGATGTGAACGCCTCCTTGCGGATCGCCGTCGTGCGTGACTTCCGCGAGGAGTGTTGGCCGAGTATGGATCTTGTAGCCGACATGCTTTTAGAGCATCTCTCGGATGAAGACCCGATCGTGGCGGCAGCCGATATCACACCGTCGTTTCATTCGCTCTGCGGTCGCATCCCCGGCTTCGCGCGAGCGAAGGCGGGCCGCAATTTCGATCGCCTTTGGAACCGCTTCGTGACATTGCCGCGAGCGGTTCGGCGATCGCGCACCGACTTCGACGCGTTTCATATCGTCGACCACAGCTACGCGCACGTCGTTCACGAATTACCGTCGAATCGAACAGGCGTTTACTGCCACGATCTCGACACGTTTCGTTGTTTGCTCGAACCGCATAAAGATCCTCGCCCGCTCTGGTTCCGCGCGATGGCTCGTCGAATTCTAAGCGGCCTGAGCAAAGCCGCGATCGTGTTCCATAGCACTCTCTTCATCGGAGAAGAACTACGCTCGAAGAAACTCGTATCGCCGGATCGCTTGAAGCATGTTCCTTTCGGTGTCGCGCCGGAATTTACTCCCCGCTTAGGCTCTTCCGCATCTCGCCCAACGCGTGACTTCGGCTCTCGGCCTTTCCTGTTGCATGTCGGCAGTTGCATTCCGCGCAAACGAATCGATCTGTTGTTGGCGATGTTTGCGCAGATTCATCGTAAGTTTCCCGATCTCTTGCTTACGAAGGTCGGCGATCCCTGGACGGAAGCGCAAGAGCGACAAATCCACGAACTCGGAATCAGCGACTCCATTCGTCATCTTGGGCGACTTTCCAGACCCGACCTTGCCGAGGCGATTCGCAGCGCCGCCGCCGTGGTGATTCCCAGCGATGCCGAGGGATTCGGGCTTCCCGTCATCGAAGCCCTGGCATGCGGCGTTGCGGTTGTCGCCTCGGACCTACCGATGCTTCGCGAAGCCGGCGGAGATGTCGCCGCATATGCCAAAGCCGGCGATCTCGATGCGTGGACGGAAGTCACCGCAGCGGTTTTATCGGCCGGCGTCGATTCCGCGGAACGAGAACGGCGCTTAGCTTGGGCCTCTCAATTCACGTGGCAACGTCATGCGTGCGCCATCGCGACGGCATACCGCGAGTTGATCGAGCGGCGTTAGCTCGTCGGTAGGACGGCGCTTTCCGCCGTTTGCTCAAGACTTGTCACTTTGCCGTGGCCGACGCTCAGCACTTTGTTGCAGGAGCGGAGCAGGGCAGGGCGATGCGTAACGACGAACGTGATCGCTCGCCCGCGTAGTGCGTAGAGCATCGCAATGATATGCTCTTCGCTCACGGCATCGAGCGCCGCCGTCGGTTCGTCGAAAACAAGCAAGTCGGGCTCGCCGACTAATGCCCGAGCGATGCAAAGTCGTTGCCGCTGTCCGAGCGAAAGCGAAGTTCCTCTCTCGCCGACGAGCGACTCGTAACCCTGCGGCTGCCGCTCGATTTCTTCAAGCAGTCCCGCTTCGGCAACGACGCTTCTGATCTCGGCATCATCGACATCGCTGCGCCCGAAGCGAACGCATTCGGAAATCGTCTCGTTGAATAATGCCGGCTCTTGCTCTACGAACGCCGTCCGGGCGTAGAAGTCTTCGAGGCGAAACAATTCGGCCGGCATGCCGTTCAGAAGTAGACATCCACGATCCGGCGTTCGGAGACCGAGAAGAATTTGAACGAGCGTCGACTTGCCCGCTCCCGACGGACCGACGATGCCGATCACGTCGCCTCGCTCGACTTGCATGCCGACGTCCGACAAGATGAGATGATCCGCCTCATACGCGAAGTCGACGGCACGTAATTCAAGCCGATCGATCCGACCCAAAGGCAAACCACCGGCGGGAACCCCTGCGTCGGCATAAAGTTTCTCAATCGCGATCAATTGCTCCAGCGCCGGTTGCGAATCTTGCACTTGATGGTAAGTCACATGCAAATGCTGAGCGGCGGAAGTGGCGCGAAGCAGTAGCAACAGACTCACGATCGGTGCCGTGCCCGCCGCTTCGCCGCTCAGATAGATCCATGTCGCCCCGGCCAGCAACAATAGGCCGGCGGCCGTTTGATAGAGCGTCGGCAGGAGCGAGCCGATGATGTTTTGTCGTCGGCGCGTTGATGCGATCGTCGACGAGGAAGCTCTAGCGCGCTCTAAGTAGTTTGTCGTCGCGCCGAAGATGCGCAATTCTTTTAAGAGCGCCAAGGTTTGTCCGATTAGGTGTACATAATTACCCAGTGCATCGGCTCGGCTCTTCGCCGCGGCACTGCCGAGTTTCGTGAGGGGGCGAAATAGCGCCACGATCAGCGCTAAAGCCACGACGGTGATGAGGGCAGGCATTGGGCTCACGAACCACGCACAGAGACTTAAGCATGCGATTTGCACGACGTGAGCCCCGCCCCAAGACAAAGCCGTGAATGCCCGTGCGACGCATTCGGCGTGATGCGTCAAGACATGCTGTAGACGGCCCGCAGGCTCTCGGCTCTGACACGCATGCTCTGCATTCAAGAGCCCTCGCAGCAGTCGATCGCGATGCAACTGCTCGTAGCGCTCGACACCGGCGGCCCAAAGATAGACGGCGCTCGCTTGGGCCGATGCGCGCACCACGAACGCAATTCCCAGCAAACTTAGCAGTGTAGGAAATGAGATGTGAAACGAATGAGCGGCTGCGAAGCGAGGCAAGCTGATTACGACGGACGTCGTTCCCAGCGAAGCCAACAGCGGAACCATCAGTGCCACGATCGCGGCCTCCGCCGCCGCCGCCGTCGCTTGGCACGCCGTAAGGGACGCCAAGCGCAACGAGCATCCGGGGAACACGGCCTGAAACAAACGGATCACAACGAGCGGACCTTTCGGCGATGTTGCCAACCTTGCCGATCGACTTCGTCGGCAATCTCTCCACCGGAGAGCAGCGGTATAACAAAACCACCTGCCGGCACCAAGAAGACTTCAGTTCCACAACGGGACCGCCGGCAGCGCATGCTTGGAAGAAAACCCACGAACGCCGGCCTAAGCTCTCGGCTTCGCCGTGATTATGAACTGAATGCCGAATAAGCCCGGCGCTATTTTGACCGCGGCTCGGTCGATCGACTTTCCGATCCCCGGCAGATACCGAGCAAGCGGGAAAACGCCTTGAGCCTCCGCGGAGAGGACGTCGTAGCCTGCTTGCGAAACCAATTCTCGAGCGGTTTGCCGATCGAAAAAGCGAAAATGCGTTCGATCCATAAGCCCACCGTCGGCATACCGAAAACGACCGCAGAGAAACGCCAGCCGCTGTCGCCAAGCCAGCACGTTCGGCAGCGCAACCACCAGCCGGCCCTCCGGCGACAGGAGCGGAGAAAGCCGCTTCAGAAATTCGCCGGGCCAATAGAGATGCTCGAGCACATGACTACAGACGATGCAATCGAAGTTACCGAGATCGCACATGCCGAAGGCGTTGAGGTCGCACACCTCGACGCGATCCAATCGCTTGCGAGCCGCGACGGCTTCGGGCTCGGAATAGGTCAGGCCAGTCACTTCAACCGCTTGCCGATTCTTGAGCGCCTGACCGAGGGTGCCGGTACCGCATCCGACGTCGAGCACTCGTCGGGCCCCGATCGGAATCGCCTCGAAGACGGGAATATTCAACGCGCCATAGGACAGCTTGGCAGCTTCAGCGGCATCCGATTCCGTCATCCAGTTGATCCCATACGAACGGTGCAAGGTTCAGCGTCTCGACGATCTTATGCGTCCGTCGATCGGATGTAATCGTCCGAACTTAGAGTTCAAAGCCCAGATTGATGGTGAGCGATCGAGATGCAGTTAGGCACGAACAAGATATTTTAACGACGCTTTCGACGGAATTCGGACCTTCTTAGGAGAAATACGTCGAATTCACCATCCGCAATCGATCAGGAACCGATCGGCATATTGACACCTTGCGCCTAGGAAATAGATTGAAAGATTGTTTCTTTTCTGAAACGGAAGCATCGAGTCGAGAACCGTTTCTACGGCGGCTCTCGACGAAAGCCCATTCATGTCCACGGCCATAGTCCCGCGCGTTCTCGTCACCGGTGCCGCCGGCTTTATCGGTTCTCATGTCGCCGAGCATTGCTTGGCCCAGGGGATGAACGTCGTCGCAACCGATGATCTTTCGGGCGGCTTCTTGGAGAACGTGCCGACGAAGGCGACTTGGGTCGAAGGCGATCTGACATCGCCGGAGTTCACGGCTTCGTTGTGGACGGATCATGGCCCATTCGACTACGTCTATCATCTCGCCGCCTATGCGGCCGAAGGGCTTTCGCATTTCATTCGTGCTTACAACTATCGCACGAATTTAGTTGCTTCGATGCATGTGCTGAACGAGACGATCAAGTCGAAGGCTTGCAAGTGTTTCGTCTTCACCTCGTCGATCGCCGTTTATGGTCGCGGCCAAGTGCCGATGTCGGAGGACATGATCCCTCAGCCGGAAGATCCTTACGGCATCTCGAAGTATGCGGTCGAGCTCGACCTCCGAGCCGCACATGAAATGTTCGGCACCGAGTTCATCGTGTTCCGGCCGCATAACGTCTACGGCGAGCGACAAAACATCGCCGATAAATACCGTAACGTCATCGGCATCTTCATGAACCAGCTCCTGCAAGGTCGCCCGATGTCGGTGTTCGGCGACGGCTTGCAAACGCGCGCGTTCTCACACATCGACGACGTCGCACCGATCATCGCGCGCAGCCCATTGGTGCGTGAGGCCTACAACCAAACGTTCAACATCGGCGCCGACACACCGTATACGATCTTGCAACTGGCGAACGAAATCGCCGCGGCCTTCGAGAAGCCGGTCGAGTTGCTTCATCTTCCGGCGCGAAACGAAGTCGTCCACGCGTTCTCCGATCATTCGCGCGTGCAATGGACATTCGGCAATTCTTCGCCCGTCGATCTTCGAACCGGCATCCGTCGCATGGCCCGATGGGTGAAGGAGCGCGGCCCCGCGATACCCGTTCGATTTTCCGATATCGAGATCCGCGAAAAGCTTCCGAGCGGCTGGGAAACATGATTCTTCGACATCTGAAGCATTATCGCTGCCGCTTCTTCCCATCCTCGCCGGCCGCGATTCAACTCACGCTCGTACTCAGCCTCATTTAGATCTTCTCTATCGTGTCCAACGAACCTCGCGTCTCCGTTATCGTCAGCAATTTCAACGGCGCAAAGTACCTGCCGAAGTTGCTGGAGACGTTATACGCTCAGCGTGGCGTGCGGCTGGAGATCATTATCGTCGATCGGCATAGTACCGATGCGTCCGCCACGATCCTGGCGAACGATCCCAAGCTGATCGTCATCGCCGAGCGTCCCGAGACCGGCCTCGTGACGGGCTACGCCGTCGGTGCCGAACGGGCGACGTCGGATCTTTTATTCTTCTGTAATGAAGACATGTGGTTCGAACCGAATTGCCTTCGCTTGCTCGCGGAGCGCATCGACCTTCCGAATCGGATCGCCGCGGCCGATCCTTGGCAGTGGACCTATGACGCCGAGATCCTCATTCACGCCGGAACCCGATTTCGGCGGCGACGACTAGAACTCAATACTCCGTATCCGTGGCGGGCCAACGCCTTCGTATGTCCGCTCTCGGTAGGCGAAGAAGTCCCCTTTGGTTGTGCAGGAGCCATTCTTATCCATCGCTCCGCTTACGAAGAAGTCGGCGGTTGGGACCGCAGCTTTTTTCTCGATTATGAAGATCTCGATCTTTTCATTCGCACTTGGCAAGCGGGCTGGAAATGCATCACCGTGCCGGAGGCGAAAGTTTATCACGCCGTCAACGTATCGAATGCCAAGTCGATCGACGGAGGTCGTCAATTGGTCGGTCGACGTCGGACGATTTCCGGCAGATCCAGCTTGATCGTCTTGGGCGTAAAACACTTCTCCACGAAGCACTTCCTCTTGCCGACGTTCGTGTGGCTCGGCTTGCTGCTCAAGCATGCCGCCACGTTCAACGGCACGAAGTTTTGGTGGACCTTACTAGCCGGCAAAGAAACTCTCAAGCGGTTACCGACAGCATGGCGTTATCGTCGCATGCGCAAGAGCCGGGGCTTGCCGACGGCGGAAGAATTTTATCTTGCACCCAAATTCCAAACCGACGATTAATCGCAGTGCAATAAGCTGAGCGACTTTACTGCAAACGCTTCGAACCGATCGCGGAATCCACGGACTCTCGAAATTCGCGGATATCCAGACGCTCCGGCGATAACTCTTCCGCTCGTTTAGCCGCCTTCGAGGCACCGGCGAGGTCGCCGAGGTTGAGCAGTGCGCGACCTAAGATCACGTGTGCTTCCGCGTCTTTCTCGTTTCGTGTAATCGAGGTGCGTGCGACTTCCGCCGCTTCGACATTGGCTCCCGCTTCGAGATAGAGTTCGGCGCAGCGACGGCGTGCTTCGTCGTCGATCTCAGGCAGGGCGTGCAACAACTCGGCTCCCTTGCGGAGATAGATGTTCTTCGGCTCGCCGGAACGAACCAGCAATCGATAACGATCTGCCGCGGCCGCCGCTTCTTTGCGCTGCCCCAGCGCGGCTCTGATGGCGGCAAGATCCAAATACCACTGCGGTTTTCCATCGACCGAGCGCGTCGCCGCCACGAATGCCGCTTCGGCTTGATCGAGCTTCCCGGCATCGGCAAGCGCCGTTCCGCGAACGTATTCATCGGCAGCATCATGCGCATCGGCGGCGTCGAGGAGCTGCGTTGCCTTTTGAAAGAAGGAACGACGCGTCGCCCGATCGGCCGGATCCGCATAATAAGTCTGCGCGACGTCGATAATCGTTTTCGGATCGTCGGGAAGGAGGTGTTCCAAAATTTGCTGCGAACTCAAATAAGCCATCGCCTGCTCCATCATCTGCTTCGATTGGCTTGGCGACAACGTCCACGCTCGCTTCCAAGCCGTGCATGCTTGCTCCGGTCGAGCTGCGTTCATATGCAATTGACCGATCAGGAACAACCAATCGGGCCGCCCTTGAGCGAGCCTTTCAGCTCGTTCGAGATACCACGCGTCGTTGCTCGGAGCTTCGTCGAGAAAACAAAGCTGGGCCATGATCATCTGCGCGTACGGCGACAACGGACAAAGCTCGCGAGCCAGGCGAACCTCGATCAAGGCCGGAAACAAATTCGCTTTTACGATCGGAATTTCGCGTATCGCCTTCAGTCCCGCTTCGTCGCCGATCCTTTCCCTGAGGCCGGCCTCGGAGTGCAATGCTGCGGGAAATTGCCCGACGGCATACTTCTCGCTATCGAGCCGCATCACCGGATCGAGATCCATCTCGCGACGATACTCGCTTGCGTAGCGTTCGACCCACAACTCGGCCAGGCGTAAATGTGCTTCGCCGTCGTCCGGATAAGCACGGACTGCTGATTCTTGCCGCTTAATCGCTTCATCCATGGCTTCGGTCGTGCGTTTCTCTTCATTCAGTACGCGCGTGTCGAGTTCGGCTCGCTCGACGATCGAAGAGCGGAACGTCTCGGACGCGGCCCAACTCACTCCGGCGACGAGAACCGTGAGTGTCGTTATTCCCCAAGCCCAATCGCTCTTGCGTCCCGTGGCCGGAATCGCCTCGACAATCAGGGACGCAGACGAAGCCGAATCATCTTTGGGTTTCGACGTCGCGGATCGCTTAATCGTCGCTCTACGAAAAATCGCTCCGCAACAAACGGCCAGCGGGAACATAACCGCCGGGCGATACCATGCGAAATCGAAGCAAACATGCACGAGTTGCATCGCCACGATCGCCGTCGCAGCGGCAGCGAGCCCGATGTGCTCGGCTGTTTGCGCCCTGCGCCACATCCGACGCGCCGACCGAAAGATCAACCCGCACAGCGCAACGAGCAGCACCACACCGACCAGACCGCCGACGACGAACGTCTCGATATATTGGTTTTCCGCATTCCTACAGAGCGTAAGATACATTTGCCGCTCGAAGGGAACGTGGGCATAGTAGAAGGTTCCCAGACCCGAACCGAACGGCTGAAACAGAGCCCCGGTATCCAGCGACTCGCGCCAGATTCGCCACCGCGATTCTTCAAGAATGCTCCCGGCGAGGATCGAGTCCCAGCGAAGTTCCAACACGGAAGATTGGACGACCCAGACGCCGAGCGCCGTCGCTGCGATCGCGGGCCCCGCCGCTAACCAAAAGAAAGAACGCCGACTCGTGGAGTTGCCGGCGACGATAAAGGTGAGGACCGTCCCGAAGATAGCCGCGATCATCGTTCCGCGCGAAAGCGAAGCAATGACACCCGCGGAAATCGTGATGAGCGCTCCGAAGGAAACGAGCAACGGTGCGTCGACGTGCATCAAGAACCATTGCAGACTATCGATCCCGCGACTCCCGCTCGTGCGCCGCGGGATCCGAGAAATTTGCCACACCGTAAGGCCGATGGCGGCTGCTAAGCTGAGTTCGAGCAATGCTCCCGCGGTGTTTCGATTGAGAAAGGGGCCGAAAGGAGCGGCATTGAGCGGCAGCGGCAACTGAAAATACGGGCCGACGCTTCCCATCGCGCGCTCGACAAGTCCCGAGCACGCAACCGCGAAACCGGTAGCCGCGACGACGGAGAGCAACACCAGCATCGGTTTCGTTTCGCCGAAGAGCGCAGCGCCGAGCGCAACCGAGGCGATGGCGGCGACGAGAAACGCCAGATCGCGTCGCGTGCCCGGCACGTACAAACTTAGCGGACTCGCTTGAGCCTGCACTCCTGGCGACGCCGCGAAATCGCTTTTCCATTGAGCGGCTTTCGGACTCCAATCGCTTGCCGCGACGGTGAGTTGCCAAGCACCCAACCCCGCCGCACAAACCAATAACAGCAAGGGAACGCGAATCGCTTTCCAAGCAACTCCCGCATCCGGCAATTGCGTACTACAGAGAAGGAGAGCGCCGGCGGAAACGGCCATCGCGACGAGCCGCACCGGCATCTGCACGCCGGAGAAGAACCAAGGGATCACCGCAATTCCCAACAGCACCAACCCTTGAGCGGCGAGCCGGCAGTATTTTGACAAGTGTCGATCCTCGACGACGAACTGCTAAGCGAACGACACCGACTTGAGCCTGTTGAGATGATCCAAGAAAACAAAACGGCCGAAATCGTCGTGAGGCGATTCCGGCCGTTCCGCAATTATTTTGACGAGCGGTTGCACATGTCATGCTTCGCTCGAATTCATCAGTACGATACTACAGTGAACCGGAACCGCCCGAACCGGAACCGCTCGAAGAGGAGCCTGCATTACTTTTTCCGGACGCACTGGCAGCGGCCGCAGCTCCTCCAAGACCAAGTGCGCCCAAGCCGCCGAGCCCCCCGCCCGCGCCGCCAAGGCCGCCCCCTCCACCACCACCTAAGCCTCCTCCACCGCCACCGCCTCCTCCGCCAAATCCACCTCCACCACCAAAACCACCGCCTCCTCCTCCGCCGCCACCGGCAGCACGGAAGTCGCCACCGCGACCGCCGCCGCCGCTAGGGCCGAGCCCTCGAGGCTGGAGCACGCCGCGAGCAAACGATACGGACTTGATGTTCGAGGAAGGAACAAGCTCGGCCGGTGCCGGAAGAATTCGAATGCCTACCGCACCGAACTGATCGTTTCCGGCGACGATGAATGAATAAGAACCCGGAAGAAGACCGCTGACTTCATAATTGCCTTGGGCGTTGCTGGTAGTCCGTGTGACGACCCGTCCTTGCTGCAAAAAGTAAATCGTCGTAAACGGAGATGGCACGAGCTTTTCGGAATTGTCGAAATGATTGAGCTGCCCTAAGAGCTTGCCGTTTGCATCCAGATGATAAGAGCTACGCTCGTAAGCGTCGTTCAGGAGGTCGACGGTCGTCGTATCCATTTCCAAAGTGTTGGCTTCGGCCGCTCCCGCTTTGTCGGCGGCTCCCACGACTCCCTTATCGGTTTCCGCAGCCGCGACCAAGCGCATCGGGGATGCGTTTCCGGTTGCACTGACACGTTGCCCATTTTGGATTTCGGCGATCCGCCTCGCGGCTTCGGCGTCGATCGTAGGAATCGGCGTGATGTGCAACCAATCGGCTCCCGGAGCTTCGGCAGCTTGTTTCGTCCCTGCATCGACATTGGAAACGAGGCGCTGCCGGCCGATCGTATTCGCTCGCGGAGCTTCGACTTTCTCCGGCGGTGGAACCACGCGCACGCCCGTAGACGACAATCCCGACGCTCCGTTGGCGATCACCGAGTAGTAACCCGGAGTCAGCCCGGTTGCTTGAAAAGTTCCTTCCGCATTCGGCGTGGCTTGCGAAACGATCTCGCCGTGACGAACGAAGAATAGCTTGACGCGTGCCGGAGTCAGGGCGCCGCCCGAGTCGACCATGCGCACCTTACCTTTTAGGTTGCCGTCCGACTGCAAGGCATATTCATGCCGCATATACGAAGCATAAGCCGCGCTGCGCACCGCGGCATCGACCGCCACCGTCTCGGCAGTGACGGCGTTTTCCTTCTTCGCGTCCGCCGCTTCCACGAGCGCTTGCGCATCGGCGACGATAGGCGTCAGACCGAACGCGGCAAACACAAACGACTTGGTAAGCAACGAATGCATGCGCAGGACGTTCATAGATATGCTTTCTGAGGAACCATTTCCGGAACTGAACTTCCGGAGTTGAGCTGCGTGTCGCGAACTTATTTCAACGACGGCAAAACCACTAAGGAGGTATGGTCTAAGCAGGCATCGTCAAACGGCTTAAATCGACGCATCAGCCTCGATTTGCGTGCCGACGATGCCATTCTGTGATGATATTTGGCTAAGCAGGTATTGCAACGTATTTCTCAACGAATATCGCGAGCGGATCCCCACCAAGCTGACAGCCCACCCAAAAGGCTTGATCCCTGCCGCAAAATCTCCGTTAGGAATGGTTTAGCTCCACTACCGCCTACTTCAATCTTACTTCGCATCGAGGCCTGGGAAAGGAGCGAATCGTGGCGATTCGCGCAGCGGTTCGCCTAGCGTAACATTCCAGGAGCGGCCGGCGGAGACGATGCTGCTTGAGCGGTGCGAGCCGCCGAAGTGCCGCTCGTACCCGCGGTCCCGAAGGGAACCTGGCCGTAAGTCGTTGCCGGGTAAGGATTCGCATAAGGCGAAGCGGCGGCAGTGGGGGCGCTCGAATTCGTCGGAGCACCGGCCCATCCGATGAGGTCGCGCCCGCCGGCAGGTGCCGCGGGATAAGGGGCAGAACCAGAGGACGGTACTCCTACGGCATTCCCATTGCCCAAGGGCGGCACGGCGGTCATGCCAGTAGAACTGGAAAATCCCCCCGAGTTCGAATAGGGGGTCGGTGTCGGAATCGGCGTGCCGTAAGAACCACCGACGGGGGTGGCAGGCTGCTGAGTCGTGTTCGGCCCTCCGGCCGGCAAGCCGGCGGCTCGCACGTTCGGGTCGCCGAGATCGACCACGGCCCAACCGGGATAATTCGGCATCGTGAACAGTTGCGCCGGATCGGCTGGAATATTATTCACCGTCCAAGAGCGAACATCGAACTTCAGCGAGAACTGCGTCGAAGGCCAATTGATCTCGATCACCTGAGGCACGATCGCGCCCGTGGCCGGATCGCGCCATTGGCGACTCGCCAGCGCGCTGGCGACCAGCGTACCGCGCTCGTCGTAAAGGTGTTGCTCGAGCACGAACCCTCGCGCGTCGTCGACGACCGTCACCTTCGTCATCGGGGCGGAGCCGTTCACGCTCGGCAACGTCGTCCGAACTTCCCATTTGCCGTTCCGATTCTTCTGCGGCGTCGAATGCTGATGGTAAGGATCGAACGTCGCCAGGCCGATCGCGTCGAGCAGCCATTCGGGATCGACCGGCACGACTTGCTTCGCCGCGCTTGCCGCGAACTTATCGTGTCGACAAAAATACAACGTCGGAGGCGGATTCCTTCGGACCCAAAACCAAAACACGTCGTCGTTGCTTCCCATATCGACTTCCGCACCGGTGAGCGCCGTCTCTGCGCGGAGACGCAATCTCTTTTGCCGCTCCAGCGCAAGATTGGCGCGCAACGAAGGGGCACCCGGCACGCTCATCACGGCATCCGTCGTATAAAGCGAGCGAATGAGTGCGCTGTTGGCATTCACGACCTGAATCACATCGCCGGTGGATGGGTTCTCCGTCAACACGCGCGGGCCGTAGATCGCCGTCACGTTCGGATTCGGCCGATGACATTGAGCGCCCCCCGCCGAAACGGCGACGACGCAAGCGAAGAGCAGGGCAGCCGGTTGTTTGATCACTTCCGCGACTTTCGTAGGTTTTCTTAGCAGCGGCCGGTTAACTCGGAGCGTACAACAATTGGCCCAAATAAGCTTGAATCTCCGCCACGCGTGGTTCGCTCGGATCGACGACCCGAACTCGATACGTCTGCTCATCGCGCGGGCAGTAGAGCACCATCGTCTCTCCGGCCACACCGGTATCGTCTTCCTTGACCGTCTCTTCCAGTCGCATCAACCGCCGGCGAATCAACAGCAGCGTCAACACATAACGTAAATCATATTGCTCGGGCGAGTCTTCCAACTCGGCGAACAGTTGCAGCATCACTTCGCTCGGAGCGAGCTTCTGCTTCTTCGACCCTTCGCGAGCCGGCATCGTCGACTTCCACCAACCGATCGCGTCTTCCGGCGGACCGTTCCAAGAAGCGGCCGAGTAATCGAGTCGCTTCACCATCGCTCCGTCTTTCATCAGCACGGTGTAGTAAGTCTCGCCTGCTGCGATCTCACGCCCGCTGACGGCGCAAGTCCGCGTCGATTTAACAACTTCGAAATCCATCGCGATGCCGAACGTTCCAAAGAAATCGCCTGCACGAGTCTCGATCGAGCCACGCCCATACGGGTGCGGGAAGGTACAAGAAACCGCCGGCGACGGCAAGGTTGTATGCACGCGCTTACAGCAATTGCTCTGCATGCGGCGACGGCAACGATGCGGCCGCCGGCTTAGATCCGCTCGACTTCGAAATCGTCGAGTGCCAGCGAGGCGCCTTGCTGGAGAAAACGGACGGCTACGAGCAGCCGTTCTTTTCCTTGGCGCGAAATGACGACCCCTTCCATCCCGCGAAACGTCCCCGTCTTCACGCGCACCGGAGTGCCGGGCTCGATCTGCGATTCGATCGTCAGCGGCACGCTCGCCGCGATGAGTTTACGGATTTGACGCAAATCGGTCGTCAAAGTCGTGCCGTCGGGAACCGGCAACCAACGGCTTACGCAATCGCTCGTCAGAGCGAGTCGCCGCGCTTCGTCGTCGCCGTAAGCGAACACATAGCCGGAGAAGAGAGGCATAAACGAGTCGCGCGTTCGGCCGGAAGGAGACTTCGAGCGTTTGCGAATCGTCGGCCCGTAGAAGGGAATTTCGAGCCCGCGGAGCACGCGCATGAACTGCTTTTCGCGTCGCGCACGAAGATAAAACGCCCACCACCCGCGCCCCAACTCCGCGCCTACATCCGGCCGCTCCAGAAAGTCGGCAGGATAAAGATCGATCTCGGCGGGGAGCAAAGGCATGACGGAAGCGAAGCGGTCGGGGGAGAGATGCTCGAATGCAGTTGCCGATTATACGTCGGACCCTCGTTTCCGAAAGCAGCGACACGCCGACGCTTCGAGAAACCGGAACGCATCGTCGACCGAGTCTTCATCGGCTTCGGCGGAGCTTCGATCTTATCCTGCTTCGAAAAATCGTGAGTCGCTGCCGCCGTAAGCGATCTTTACCACGATCGCTCGCGAGCACTTCGGGCAGTGGCCTTGATAGGCAGTTGCTTCGCGGTTGACGTAGATCCGCGCATAGACATCGCAACACACGAAATGGACGCCGAGAAACGGTCGCCCGGCTGGGTGCCCGGAAGCGGCGCGAGATTTTCCGTCGCCGTCTTCGGGATCGCTCGAAAGATCAAGATTCTCACCCACCATAGCTACGAATCCTAAACGACCGGCTCACGCCGAACACTGTCCTTCGTTCACCAATACCTACATCGCCGAACTTATCGATCCGATTTGGAAGCCATGAGATCCGAATTCGCAAACGGATCGGCTTGCGGCCCGCGCGTCCAACTCAGCAGTCGCTGCCCGATCGCATACCAAAAGTAGAGGTAAGCGTTGAAATAGCCGCGCGCGTCGATCCAAGGAACCGTGGCCCTCGGATCGCAGTAGCGGCGATACAACCGACGCCATTCGCAATGGGTATACACGGCGATACTCTCGAAGTCCCACAGCGAGCCGCGGCGCCCCTTGAGATACTTTAAGCCGAGTTGGTTCGGCGAAGCGAGCACGAGATTGTTCGCAATCGTTCGTTCCGTCGCTTCGATCGCGCCGTCGGCCACGTCGGTCATGTGGCGACAAGCAACGTCGCCGTGCTTCCGCAGCAGGCCGAGCCACATCGTTTGCTCGGGCGCATAGCGTGCCGTCCTTCCACCGAGAAACGGAACACGGGCTCGATCTTCCAAACCGCACCAATTCGACGTCTCCGGCTCGGGTGCGAGCGGGATATCCCAAAGGTTGCGCAAGTCTTCGCTGCGACCGAAAAAGAACCAGTCGCTCGGATGAAACGGCATCGGCGCAAACCGCCGCGGGTTGATCGAGAAGACCGTCGAAGCGACGACTCGTTCGCGAAAGATTCGATCATCCCCGCCGTAGGCGTTGAACTTACCGAAGTAGTGCAAGAACCGATCGCCGAGCAACTCGAAGTCGGTTCGCAACTTCACGGCGTAGGGACGTTCGACGATTCGCATTCCGGCACCCGTCGACACGATTTGTCGATTGATGTTGTTCGGCGTGCGGCGCGCATCGAGCGGCACCGCGCCGGGATCGTCGCTCAAGACGAGTCGATCGAACGACAAGCCGGTGACGTCGGCACCTTTCCATGTCGACAAGATGATCTGCGCCTCCGGCAGATGACGTCGCACGGAGCGCAAGCAGCGGTCGGTAAATCGCTTCGCCGGTGGATCGCTCGGTCGGCCGGCGACCGCACCTTGCACAACGACGGAAATCTCACTGCTTGAAATCATCCGTGGCATTCCCGACGATTCTTTCGCTCACATTCGGTCACGGAAAAGGCCGATCGAAGGCTCAACCGCACAGCCGATCCATCCGGCGATCTTCGCTACTAACGGCCGGCAACGGCCTGGAATTGTGTCGCTCTATGATGTGAGAGATCGCATGGCGTGACATGCAAAAATACACCTTACCCCCTCGCTTATCGGCCTGCAACGGCGATTAAGCGTCGAGCACACGAACCACACAAGCCTAGTCGACCTTCACCAGCAGATTCGCATCGCGCGCGAGCAGCCAGCGGCCGTTTTCTTTTCGGAGCACCGTAAGCGTGTGGCCCGCGCGCTTGATCGGCGGCGCGCCGCCGGGCGGAGTCGCGGTGACCGAAAGCTTGGTCCACATGAAGGCCCACTCGCCCGAGACTTGCACTTCTTGGATCTCGCTCTTGCCGTCGATCTGCAAACGCTCGCCGAGCGGACCTTGCTGCGGCTTCGCCTTTTCGGCAAATGCGGCCTTACCCATCATCGGCGGCTGGCCCGGCTGCAGAAACACGACGTCGTCGGTCATCAAGCTTAAGACCGCACCGATGTCGCCGGCCTTCGACGCCTCCATCCATTGGGTCACGACGTTACGGATCTCTTGTTCGTCGGTCGTCATGATCGATTCTCGATTCGATAGGGGCATCATTCTACGACACCGATCGTCGCAGGATCGGCGATCGGTCGAGTTCGCCGTTCTATCCCTCTTCGATCTCCGCGCGCAATTCCAACACGTCCGGGTTCGCTTGGTCCTCGCACAGATCAAGCTGCTTGATCGCCGCCGCTTCGCGCTCCGTCTGCGCGAACACGCGCGCCAGCCCGACGCGGGCGGAGTCGCCGGCGCCATACTCGATCGCGCGCACGAAACACCCCTCGGCCTTCGGGAAGTCGTCGAGATAGGCATCGTACAGGTGCCCAAGCGATTCATGGGCCGAAGCGAACGTCGGGTAGCATTGAATCGCCTTCTCGTAGCATTCCTGCGAGCGCTCGATCGGAAACTCCTCGACGCTCATCTGCATCAGGTCGCCGTAGTAGTCCCAAAGCTCGGCCGACTTCGGATACTTGTCCAACATGGCCCGCACCCGTTTTAAGTCGGCCGCCGTGTATTCCTCTTTTTCGGAGAGCTCTTCGATCAATTGGTACGGGGTCATAGACAACTAGCAGATCAGAGGCCAAGGGTTCGTAGAACCGAACGATACGGGAACTGCCGCCGGAATTCAATGTTCGGCCTCGGCGCGGAGCGTCGGGAGGGGCATCGCATCGGCCGACGCGGCGGGTGAGGACTCGGGAGTGGAGGAAATCTGCGGCGAGGAGTCTCGCCTCGCGGCACCGCAGAATGAGGCGATGAACACACCTAAGCACACGACCGCGAGACCGACCTCCAAGCGATCGTGGCCCGGCCGAAACATTCTAGCGAACGCCGGATAGGAATCTCGAAGCGACGACGAGACGATCATCACGACGACACAGATCGCGGCGCTGAACACGTTCGCCCCGATGACCCAATTCCAACCGAACGATCGCGGGTTTGTCTCTGGTCGCAGATAGAGTCCTTCGACCAAGACAGAGAGTGCAACGGCGGCCGGCGGCACGAACCACCCGAACGCCGCTCCGAGCGGACTCATGACGATCGGAGCGAACACCGCGAGTCCGACGACGCCGGCAAGCAGGCTGAGGAAGTTCGCTTGCAACGAATAGCGCAACGCATTTCGCTCGACGCCGGCGCACGTATAAAAAGGCCGCTCGAGAAACGCAGCCAGCACCGACAACGGCAGCCCGAGCGCGGGCCCGACCGGAGCGAAACCGGGAATCATTCCCATATCGGCGGTGAGAGCATTGGCCAACAACGCGACCGAAATCATCTCGCCACCAAGTTGTCAGAAGGCGCCCCCTCTGCCCGCTATCAAGCAGGCCGCGCGGGCGGTCGCAAGCAAGACGTCATCGTCAATCTCCTAAAAGGAAACGGCGGTGTCAACGTTCCCGGCATTCCCACAAATCCGGCTCCCGCGTAGAATGCCCGCTTCGTTTTCCGCCGTTCCTGGTGAACAACCCGACCTCGCAGAAGGACCTTGCCGTGCGCTGGAGCCAAACGCTCATCCCGACCATGAAGGAAAACCCGGAAGGAGCCGAGATTCCGAGCCATGTGCTCATGCTCCGCGCCGGACTCATCAATCAACTCATGGCCGGTGCCTACACTTACCTGCCGCTCGGGTATCGAGCCTTGCGCAAGGCCGAGCAGATCGTTCGCGAGGAAATGGAAAAGGCCGGGGCGGTCGAAGTCCATATGCCCGCCCTCACGCCGATCCATTTATGGGAGCAGACCGGCCGGGTCGAGGCGTTCGGCAACGTGCTGATTCACTTCCATCTGCGGCGGCAAGGGAAGCAGGTCCACGTCGCCCTCGGGCCGACGCACGAAGAACCGATCACCGATCTCGTCTCGAAATACATCTCGAGCTACCGGCAACTGCCCCTCACGCTGTACCAAATCCAAACGAAGTTTCGCAACGAAGAGCGTCCACGGTTCGGGATCTTGCGCACGAGCGAGTTCTTGATGAAGGATGCGTATAGCTTCCACACCTCGGTCGAAGATCTCAACAAGACCTACGATCGGATGTATCAGGCCTACTGCACGGTCTTTCGCCGGTGCGGGCTCGACTATCTCGCCGTCGAAGCCGAAAGCGGCCCGATCGGAGGCGACGCGAGCCACGAGTTCATGGTGATCTCCGACACGGGGGAAGACTCCGTCGTCTACGATCCGAAGAGCGGCTACGCGGCCAACCAAGAGCGAGCCGAAACCGGCAAGCGACTCGTCGAACGCTCGACCGTCGAACCGAAACCGCTCACGAAGTTACACACTCCGAACGTCGGCAGCATCGAGGCAGTGAGCAAGTTCCTCAAGTGCAAGCCGCACCAAATGCTCAAGACGTTGATCTACACGGCCGACGACAAGCCGATCGCCGTGCTGATCCGAGGCGATCACGAAGCCAACGAAAACAAGATCCGCCGCGCAGTCGGCGCCGCGAAGCTCGCACTGGCCGAGACGGCCGTGGTTGAGCAAGTCACCGGAGCGCCGGTCGGATTCGCAGGCCCCGTCGGTCTTAAAATGCCGGTGCCGATTTGGGCCGACGAAGATGTCGCCGGCATGGCGAATATGATCGTCGGCGCGAACGAAGGAGACCACCACTACGTCGGCGCGAATCTGGAGCGCGACTTCCAAGTCGCGCATTTCGCCGACTTGCGCAACGCCGCGGCCGGCGATCCGTCGCCCAAGAGCGACGGCAAGCTCGAGCTGCGCCACGCGGTCGAAATCGGCCACGTATTCAAGCTCGGCACGAAGTATTCGCAGGCCCTCGGTGCGAAATTCCTCGACGACAAGGAACAGCAGCACACGATCATCATGGGCTGCTACGGCATCGGCGTGAATCGCATTCTCGCCTCGCTCATCGAAACCAAGAGCAATGCCGACGGCATCGTCTGGCCGATGTCGCTGGCTCCGTATGAAGTGATCGTCTCGTCGGTCAACGCGAAAGAGGCCGACGTCGCCGCCGCTTCCGAAAAGCTCTACGAAGAACTCCAAGCTCTCGGTGTCGAAACCCTGTACGACGATCGGGACCAACGCCCCGGGGTGAAGTTCAAAGACGCCGACTTGATCGGCATCCCGCTACGAGTCGTCGTCGGCGGACGTGGGCTCAAAGAAGGGAACTTGGAACTCAAGTGGCGCACGAAGCCGGCTGCCGACATGATCCCGGTCGAAGGGGCCGCCGCGGCGATCGCCAAGCTCGTCGCAGCCGCTCGGGCCGAATACAAGTAGCCCCGGCGACGTCGCTCGAGCGGAATCAGCATGGGAGAAACGCATTCGCACCCGCCGGTCTTGTTGCTGGTCGCCGTGATCACGCGGCACGCCCAAGCGCTCGACTGGGCACGCGCGAAGTGCGTCGAGAAGTGGGGACCGGTGGCGCTCGAAAGCCCGACCTTCGACTTCGTCGAAACGAACTACTACGAGCCGACGATGGGGCCGGGGCTCGGGAAGACATTTCTCACGTTCGCTTGCGGCGACCAAGCCCGAGGCTACGACCCCGGCGAGCTAGCGGCAACCAAACACCTGACCAATGCCTGGGAAGCCGAGTATGCGGCGCTCGGCCGGCATGCCGAAGCTCGGCCGTTGAACCTCGACCCCGGCTACATCACGCCGGCGAAGCTCGTGCTGGCGTCGACGAAAGATCACGCCCATCGAATCTATCTGGGGCAGGGGATGTTCGCCGAAATTACGCTGTTCTACAAACATAAAGCGTGGCAAAAACACGAGTACACCTTTCCCGACTATACGCGTGCCGATTTTCATGCGTTCTTCTCGCGTTGCCGCGAGCGGCTCCGAAAGCAGGGGGGGTAGGGGACGTTCGGCGACAAACTCAGGTTGCCGGCAATCGCCGATCACGACAGAATTCGCCTGTCATCCGATTTGAATTCTTTGCATCCGATTTCGATGCATCGAACTTTTTCGACCACGGAAGGTTATGCATGTCGGCTCGGAGCGGAATTCTACTTATCAGCTGCGTCGCACTTTCGATTGCAGCTCTCGGCTGCTCACCGGAAAGCACTGCGATCTCGTCTCCCCCGCGCACTAGAGAAGACGGTAGTAGAGAAGGTGGCAGTAAAGAAGCCGGTACCCGCGAAGGCGGTAGAGTTAGAGAAGGTCGACCGGCCGGCCCACGCCCGACGAAATCCGGAACCGTGCTGCAATTCCCCGGCGCCGCGAACCCGCGCGCAACCGGTGGCGACCAGCGCGAACCGGGCAATCGAGCGGCGTTCGTTGCGCAACAACCGGTCGGTCGGCAAACGAACAGCCAAGCTGCCGCCGCTGCGGACGAAACGCCCGGTGCAGCCGTCGTCGCGGAAGCGGTCCGTCGCAATGGGCCGATCTTCATCGAGTGGCCGGCGCCGCGCTATGCGCTCGTCTTCACCGGCGACCTCACCGGCTACATCGAGCCGTGCGGTTGCGCGGGCCTCGAAAACTTGAAAGGGGGCTTGAGCCGGCGCAGCACGCTCTTATCGAAGCTCAAGCAACAGGGCTGGCCGGCAGCCGCCTTCGATCTCGGTGGTCAGGTCCGTCGGATCGGGGTGCAACAAACCGAAATTAAGTTCCAGCAAACGGTCAAAGGGCTCATCGAGATGGGCTATGCCGCGATCGGGTTCGGTGCCGATGATTTGCGGATGCCGGCCACGGCGCTTTTGGGAGCCGCGACGGAGCCGTATCTCGACAAGACCGCGCCGTTTACATCGGCGAACGTCGCGCTGTTCGGGTTCGATTCCGGCGCAACGGCCCGCTTCCGCACGGTCAACGTCGGCGGTAAGAAGATCGGCGTGACGGCGATCGTCGGCGACTCCTTTACCCGCACTATCACGAACGAAGGAGTCGTCATCGTTCCGGCCGAACAAGGACTCAAGGAAGTTCTCGCCGAACTGACTGCGGAACGCTGCGATGAGCTGATCTTACTCAGCTACGCACTTCCGGAAGAAACGGAAACGCTCGTCAAGAAGTTCCCGCAGTTCCGCTTCGTCGTCACGGCGGGCGGAGCCGATGAACCGCCGGGCAACATTCGTCTCGTCGCCGGAACGCAAACCGGCCTGATCGAAGTCGGTAAGAAGGGACAACACGCGATCGTCGTCGGCATCTACGACGATGCCGCTGCGCCGATCCGTTATCAACGAGTGCCGCTCGATGCTCGTTTTCCCGAATCGTCGGACATGAAACGCTTGCTCACCGAGTATCAAGATCAGCTCCGGGTTGCAGGCTTAGCGAACCTCGGCGTTACGGAAAAGATTCATCCGCGCGCCGAGGCGACCGACCCTCGGTCCGCTCAGTTCGTCGGCTCCGAGAGTTGTGCGAAGTGCCATCAAGGGGCCTTCGACGTTTGGAAAGACTCCGGCCACGCCCATGCCACGGCAACGCTCGCGGAGCTCAAACCGGCGCGGCAGTTCGATCCCGAGTGCATCAGTTGCCATGCGGTCGGCTGGGATCCGCAACAACATGTGCCGTTTCAAAGCGGCTTCTTGGATCTCGTGAAGACGCCGCAACTAGTCGGCAACGGTTGCGAAAACTGCCACGGCCCGGGCGGGGCTCACGTGCAAGCGGAAACCGGCCCCGATGCCGCACGCCGCGCCGAGCTAAGACTGTTGATGAAGGCCGCGCTCGCCACGGCCGAACGCAATCTCTGCGCCAAATGCCACGACCACGACAACAGCCCCGAGTTCAAGTTCGACGCTTATTGGGAGCAGATCAAACATTGAACCGCGATACATCGACAACTAAGCTGAGATAAGCTTATCCTGCGTTTGCTTGCCATTTTGATATCGATTGCATTCGGCAGGTTGTATCGGACTCAACTCAGTTCGAAAACTCGGAGCCTCTATGTCGGCGTCGGAACTTACCACCTACGATCGGGCCGCCAACACGGGTGGATATAGTGAAGCCGGCATCTATCGATTGATTGCGACGATTTTAAAGTCGATCGAATTAAAAAGCCCTCGCGTTCTCGATATTTCCTGCGGCACCGGACAGCTTCGTGAGTTCATCGCTCCGTACGTTGCGATTTACGAAGGTGCCGACTTGGTGCGATATCCGGAATTGCCGGCGGAAGTAAAGTTCAATAAGGTCGATCTCGATACCGGTCGAGTACCGGTTGAAGACGGAACGTTCGATGCCGTATTGTCGGTGGAAACGATCGAACATTTAGAAAATCCCAGGGCTTTCACCCGCGAACTGGTCCGCATTACGAAGCCGAACGGTTGGATCGTGATCACGACCCCGAACCAATTGAGTATTCTGAGTAAGTTGACGCTCTTGCTTAAGAACCACTTCACTTACTTCGGAGCGAGCTTATACCCCGGCCATCTCACTGCGCTAATCGAACTGGACTTGCGCCGCATCGCGAGCGAATGTGGATTACTCGACATCCGGATCATTTACGGATATGCGGAACGGATCGTGCTTACTTCTCGAAGTTTTCCGGATTGGATGGTTCGACTTTTTCCCCGTTCTTGCTCCCGCACGGTCGCAATTGCCGCCCGAAAGCCCGGCGATTCGCCGAAGCGTTGACGTTGCGCTAAGTTGAACTGCGAGAACGATGAATTTCATCCAGCCCGTTGCGGCGATCGAAGATGGCGCCGCACGGATCGTGCTCGCAGCCGGAGCGGACGAGGCATTCGCTTTCCCGTTGACGATCACGATGCATGGTGCGGTGTCGCATCTGAGCGCTGGACGCGGTGCCGACATCTATATCGTTGATGGCGGTATTCGCCCCGAAACGCAAGCCAAGATGCGGCGAATCATTCAAGGAGACAATCTAAATATCGAGGTTCGATTCCTCGCACCCGATCTCGATCGCTTGTCGAACGTGCCGGTCGCACACATCAACGCGATGACCTATTTGCGTCTCTTGCTTCCCGACTTGCTCCCTGCCGAAATCGACCATGTGCTGTATTTAGACAGCGACTTGCTGATTCGCGGCGATCTGGGAATTCCGTGGTCGTTGCGTTCGCACACGCGTGCTATTGCGGCGACCCGAGAATTCAGCGCCCCCAGAGTTTCGGCCCCCCGAGCGCTACCCAATTGGGAGCATCTCGGATTGCCGCCCGACGCTCCTTATATCAATGCCGGCCTATTGCTGATGAATCTCAAGCGTTGGCGCGAAGAGAATATCGCATCGCGCATACTTGAATACGTTCGACGAACGACGGACATCAACAGGTACGCCGATCAGGACGGCATCAATGCGATCTTATGCCAAGACTGCGAGTTGTTGCCCGCGGAATGGAACGTGCCGGCGTATTTCGAATCGAATGTGGTCATAAAAGATCTCGATGATCCGATTTCCCAAGCCCTCATTGCGAATCGCCATCGGTTGTTGCGAGAAGCGTTCGTGATCCACTTCATCGGACCTCGAAAGCCCTGGCGAAACGGGCTCGGGCTCAAATGCCAATGGGATTGGCTGGAACAAGCGAAGTACTCGGGATGGTTTGAATCGGCGTTTGATTACGCTCGATTCAGTTTTCCGATTTGGGTCGACTACACGATTCGCCGAGCCATGCGAAAGATTCGGGAACTATACGGCAAATAGGCGTATCCAGCCCTGCTTAAGATCTTTTCTAAGATCGA
This sequence comes from Planctomycetia bacterium, assembly GCA_021413845.1. Classification (NCBI taxonomy): domain Bacteria; kingdom Pseudomonadati; phylum Planctomycetota; class Planctomycetia; species Planctomycetia bacterium. Next base: position 63,917 of record JAIOPP010000163.1, read on the forward strand.
AGCAGCACCCCTTAAGGCGGTTGTGAGAACGCTCTTCTAGACTTTGCGCCCGATGATGCAGACGTTGTCGGACATCGCTCTCGGCAGTAAGCGAGACAGGAACGTGGGCCAATGTCGAGCGGTGCCGGGCACGCGGCCGCACTTGGAATAGACAACATGCACCTCGGTCCAACCGCATTCGAGTGCGATTCGTCGCAGGTCTATTTCCAAGAGTGCATTGATATGTGCAGGGTAACTGGAGTCCGTAAACGCGTTGAACTTATTCTTCACAAAGAACGTGAGCTTACTCAAGAAGCTGAGTTGGTTCGGAGTGGTAATCAACATCCAACCGCCGGGCCGGCAGAGCCGCGTCATTTCACGAGCGAACGCGCGAGGGTTCTCTAAATGCTCGATCGTTTCGACGGACGCAACGACGTCGACGCTACCGTCGGCGAGCGGGATGCGGCCGTTATCCAAATCGATCGGATAGAACTCGGCATCGTTTGAGAAGGAGGGATAACGAACGACATCGGCTCCCGCATATCGCTCGAAGCGATCTTGAACATAGCTTCTCAGGTTCCCATGGCCGCAGCCGACGTCGAGCAAAAAGCCCCCGCCCGGATGTCGACCTTCCAACACTTCGACTGCCATCGCGTAGATCGGATCGGCGCTCGTGCCGCCGCTGCGAAGCGCTCGCTGCTCCGTCGTTTCCGCTGCGGGCATGCGACGACTTTCGACAATAAGATCGTTAGACAATAACTCTACAACTCTACTACCGATTTATCCGCCGTTGATCTCGGCCATCGCGGCGTCGGGGATGCTGAAATTCGACGACACAGCTTGCACGTCGTCGTGGTCGTCGAGGTTTTCCATGAGCTTGAGAACCGTGCGGCCGGAGTCGGCGTCGAGTTCGACCGTGGTCTTCGGAATCCGCGAAATCTGGCTCATTTCGGGCTTCAAGCCTTTGGCAAGCAGCGCTTCGGAAACCGCCTGAAAGACGTTCGGCGAGCACGTGATTTCATGACCTTCGGGAAGAGTTTGCACATCGTCGGCACCCGCTTCGAGTGCGAGTTCCATCAGCATGTCTTCCGCAATTTGCGAAGTCGGAACGAGAAACATTCCCTTGCGTTCGAACATCCATCCGACACAGCCGGTCGTGCCGAGTTGGCCGCCGCCGAGTTCGAAGATCTTGCGCACTTCGGCGGCCGTGCGGTTGCGGTTGTCGGTGAGAATCTCGCACATCACGGCGACACCGTTCGGGCCGTAGCCTTCGTAGAGAATTTCTTCCAAAGTGTCCGACTTCGTCTCACCGGTGCCGGCCTTGATGGCCCGCTCGATGTTGTCTTTCGGTACGCTCACGGCCTTCGCGGCGTCGATCGCGTAGCGGAGCTTGAGATTCATCGCAGGATCGCCGCCGCCTCGAGCGGCGATGATGATCGCCTTCGAAAGCTTGCTCCAAAGCTTACCGCGTTTCTTATCGACGATCGCCTTCTTCGCGGCGATATTCGACCAGTGGGAATGGCCTGCCATAGGTTCTTTTCGGTCCGTGATCCTTAGTTCGTGGCTTGCGAACGGGCGCTTACTTTTTCGGCAAGGCGGCGATCTTTTTGTTGACCGCCGCGAGCTTGGCCCGCTCGTCGTCCTTCTTAAACGAATCGGCCGCTGCCTGCCATTGGCGCCGAGCATCTTCAGTCCGACCGAGAGCATGGTACGCATCGCCGAGATGATCGAGAATCACGCCGTCGGGATCGTCCTTGCCCGGCTCTTTCTTGATCGCGAGTTCCAGCTCGACCGCGGCTTCGGCATTCCGTTTTAAGCGGTGATATACCCAACCGAGACTATCGCGGTAGGCGCGGTTCTTCGGCTCTTTCGCGACCGCTTTCTTGACCATTTCCAACGCCATTTCCAAGTTCTTTCCTTGGTCGGCCCAGAGGTATCCGAGATCGTTCATGGCGCCGATATCGTCGGGGAATTCATCGAGTACTTCTTCCAACGGTTGCTCGGCGCGGGCCAGATCTTCGAGATGCACGTAGATGTTCGAGAGAGCGAGCCGCGCTTCGCGGAGCAGTTGTCGATCGGCATCCGATTTATGATCGGCGTCGAATTTCTTGAGGAGCGCCAGATAGGCCTCGGCCGCTTCTTGATGCCGTTTGGCGTGGTACAAGATCCAGGGAATCCGAGTCGCAAAGCGCAGCTCTCCCTTACCGACTTCCGCTGCTTTGCGAGCGACGACCAACGCTTCGTCAGTTTTGCCGTCGAACTCTAAAGCTAAAGCGAGATAGGTATGGAAGCCGGCGTTCTCGGCTCCGATGTCGCTTTCGACGGCGCGATGAAATACCTTCGCCGCATCGCCATATCGGTCGTCGCCGAAAAGTCCCAAGCCCCAGGCCAACAAAACCGTCGGGGAGCTCTTGGGATCGTGCAACAACGCCAGCTCGAAAAACTCCGCGGCGACTTCATATTGCTTCGCCTCGAGAGCCGTCAGGCCGAGCGCGAACGCGACCGGTCGACCATCTTCCGGTTGCGAAGCCGCTACCGACTTGCGACCTGCGACGAGAAGATCGTTGAGCTTCGCTTTATCGGCGATCAAGGTGTCGATGAATTTCGACACCGCTTCGAGGCTGTTCGTTTTCGCCGTGACTTCCGTAAGCACTTCGACCTGCTTCGCGGCGTCGCCGGTCTTGTAGCTGGATTCGAGGAGCCCTTCGTAGACTTCCAAGGTGGGCGAGCGCCGCAAGAGGTCTGCGTAGATCGGCTTGGCAAGCGCGAATTGGCCGGAACTGAGATAACGGCCGGCCACGAAGTAGCGGAGCGGAATGTTTTTCGGATCGTCTTTCATCAGCTTTT